>NZ_MCAP01000010.1:0-96818 GCF_001858555.1 Salinicola sp. MIT1003 | reverse complement strand
CACTTTTTGCGCATTCGGTCAAAACCGTGCCCGGCAAAAACGACAACGCCCGCGCGGGGCGGGCGTTTCAGCGGCATGAGGCCACATTCAGCTTTCAGTCATCCTGCGAGTTCTGACCGCCGGCTTCGCTACGGCGCTTCTCCCTACGCCCCTTGTTCAATCGTCCCAGCGCCAGAATCGGGCCGGAAATGACGTAGCAGCCAAACAGAGCCAGCAGCATCACCGAAGGCTCGATGGAGATCAGCACGAACAACAGCACGATCGCCAACAGGAACACGAACGGTACCGGCCCCTTGAAATCGATCTCCTTGAAGCTGTGATAGCGCACGTTGCTGACCATCAGCACCCCGGCAGCGGCAACCACGACGGTCATCAACACCTTGAAGCCCAGCGACTCGGCGTCGAAGGTGTGAAAGACCCACACGCAGGCAGCCACGATGGCCGCCGCCGAGGGGCTGGGCAAACCGACGAACCATTTCTTGTCGATACTGCCGATCTGGACGTTGAAGCGGGCCAGGCGCAACGCGGCACCGGCAACGAAGATGAACGCTGCGATCCAGCCGATCTTGCCGATGTCCTGCAATATCCAGGTGAACGCAACCAGCGCCGGAGCCATACCGAACGAGACCATGTCGGCCAGACTGTCGAATTCGGCACCGAAGGCACTCTGCGTATTGGTCAATCGCGCCACGCGTCCATCCAGCCCATCGAGCACCATGGCAACGAAGATCGCGATGGCGGCCTTGGCGTAGTCGCCGTTGATGGCAGCCACGATGGAGTAGAAGCCAGCGAACAGCGCCGAGAGCGTGAACAGGTTAGGCAGCAGATAGATGCCTCGGCGGCGTATCCGCTTGCCGTTCTCCACCGTCTCCTCGATGACTTCATCCTCGTCGTCGAACAATGGAGAGGTGGCACCGATGGTAATGGTCTCGGGCTCTTGCTCGTGGTGGCGGTCATCCTGCGTCATGAAGCGAGTCCTATAGTGGCGAGTGCGCTCGGGCATGTATAGCCAGCCCATTCTACAGCCTAGCGGGAATCTCGACAGATGCTCGCGCAAAGCGCCTGGCAAACGTCATGGGTTCGGCCAAACGAACAAGGGCGCGACAATCGTCGCGCCCTTGTCGAAACCTGCGGGTCGAGTCTTAGTTCTTGCTCTTGTCGACCAGCTGGTTGGCGGTGATCCACGGCATCATCGCGCGCAGCTTGGCTCCAACCTGCTCGACCGGGTGCTCGGCAGTCTGGCGACGGCGTGCGTTCAGCGAAGCGTAGTTGCAGGCGCCCTCGGCGATGAACATCTTGGCGTACTCGCCGTCCTGGATGCGCTGCAGCGCCTTGCGCATGGCGGCACGCGACTCGTCGTTGATGATCTCGCGGCCGGTGACGTACTCGCCGTACTCGGCGTTGTTGGAGATCGAGTAGTTCATGTTGGCGATGCCGCCTTCGTACATCAGGTCGACGATCAGCTTGAGCTCGTGCAGACACTCGAAGTAGGCCATCTCCGGCGCGTAACCGGCCTCGGTCAGCGTTTCGAAGCCGGCCTTGACCAGTTCGACCGCGCCGCCGCAGAGAACCGCCTGCTCACCGAACAGGTCGGTTTCGGTCTCGTCCTTGAAGGTGGTTTCGATGATCCCGCTGCGACCGCCGCCGATGGCCGCCGCGTAGGAGAGCGCGATCTCCTTGGCCTGACCGGACGCATTCTGATGAATGGCGATCAGATCCGGGATGCCACCGCCGCGGACGAACTCGGAACGCACGGTATGACCCGGCGCCTTGGGCGCGATCATGATGACGTCGAGATCGGCGCGCGGCTCGACCTGGCTGTAGTGGATGTTGAAGCCGTGAGCGAAGGCGATGGTGGCGCCCTCTTTCAGGTTCGGCTCGATATCCTGCTCGTAGATGACCTTCTGGTTCTCGTCCGGAGCCAGGATCATGACGACATCGGCGGTCTTGCACGCTTCGGCGACACTGGCCACCTTGAGACCGGCGCTTTCGGCCTTGGCAGCCGAAGAAGAGCCCTTGCGCAGACCGACGGTCACGTCGACCCCGGACTCTTTCAGGTTGTTGGCGTGAGCGTGGCCCTGTGAGCCATAGCCGACGATCGTGACCTGCTTGGCCTGGATCAGGGAAAGGTCACAATCCTTGTCGTAATAAACGTGCATGTCGTACTCCGGAAATCGATGGGCCGTTGGCCCGGAACTGTCGTCACTCAATATCTGTCAGCGTTGATGGCCACTGGCGTCGTCTGGCGCGGCGCTCTTCGTTTTAGCCTGGAGCCACGATAAGCCAGGCAACTTGTTGCGTAAAACGCTATATTTGCAACGCGACATTTCACTTTCTGAAACGAAACAAGCCCATGGATTACCGTCCGCTCACCCAGTTTCTGGCCCTGGCCGACCATCTGCACTTCGGCCGGGCCAGCGATGCCTGCCATGTCAGCCCGTCGACACTGAGCCGCTCGATCCGCCAGCTCGAGGAGACGCTCGGCGTCACCTTGTTCGAGCGCGACAACCGCCATGTCACGCTGACGCGAGAAGGACAGCTGTTTCACTCCTACGCCAGGGAGACGCTGGAGCAGTGGCAGGCGATGCAGGCCACGCTGATGGCGGAAACCCGCGAGCTGGCCGGCGAGATCAGCATCTACTGCTCGGTCACCGCCAGCTACAGCTTCCTATACCGCCTGCTGAGCCAGTTCCGCCTGCGCCATCCGCGTATCGAGATCAAGCTGCATACCGGCGACCCGGCGGACGCCATTGCCCGCGTGCAGGCCGAGAACGAGGACATCGCCATCACCGCGCGCCCGCGCAGCCTGCCGGATGCCCTGGCATTCAAGCCGCTGGCGACCTCGCCGCTGGTGTTCATCGCGCCCCGTGACGGCGCCGACTGGCTGCCCGCCACGCCGGAAACGCCGACGCCCTCGCAGTGGAAAGGCGTGCCGATGATTTTGTCCGAATCCGGCCTGTCGCGGGATCATGCCGATACCTGGTTTCGGGCGATGGGCATCAGCCCGCGAATCTATGCGCAGGTGGCGGGTAACGAAGCGATCGTCAGCATGGTCGGACTGGGATTCGGGGTCGGCATCGTGCCGCGCATCGTGCTCGACAACAGCCCCTTGCTGGACCGGATCACGATCCTGCCGGTCAAGCCGGAACTCCCCCACTACGACGTCGGCCTGTGCGTGCTCAAGCGGCGCCTGAAGAGCGCGCTGATCGAGGCGCTGTGGGCTCAGTTGCCGAACTGACCCGAGACGCTAAATACGCAAAACGCAAAACGCAAAACGCCCGACAGGATCGCTCCTGCCGGGCGCCGAACTACCGCTGGCCACTTACAACGTGAGCAGCTTGTCTCCGCGAGCAATGCCCGACACGCCGGTCCGTGCCACTTCCAGAATGCCGATCGGCGCCATCGCCTGGATGAAGGCATCCAGCTTGCCGGCATCGCCGGTGATCTGCACGGTGTAGACGCTCGGCGTGACGTCGACGATCTGCGCCCGGAAGATGTCCGCCGTGCGCTTCACCTCGTCGCGGGCCGCCCCCAGCGCCTTGACCTTGACCAGCATCAGCTCGCGCTCGATGTGGTTGCCCTCGGTCAGATCGACCAGCTTGACCACGTCGATCAGCTTGTTGAGGTGCTTGGTGATCTGCTCGATCACCCGGTCGTCGCCCACCGTGGTCACGGTCAGCCGCGACAGCGACGGATCTTCCGTCGGCGCCACGTTGAGGGTTTCGATGTTGAAGTTGCGCTGGGAGAACAGCCCCACCACGCGGGACAGAGCGCCCGGTTCGTTTTCCAGCAGAATCGAGATGATATGGCGCATCAGGTCCGCTCCGTCTTCGAAAGCAGCATGTCACGCATGGAGCCCAACGGCACCTGCATCGGATAGACGTGTTCGAATGGGTCGACGTAGATATCGAGGAACACGAGCTCGTTGGTATCGGCGAAGGCACGCTCCAGCGCCGGGGCCAGCTCTTCGTGCGTCGTTACCTTGATCGCGGTGAAGCCGTAGGCCTCGATCAGCTTGGCGAAATCCGGCAGCGACTCCATGTAGGAGTGAGCGTGACGGGACTTGTAGTTCAAGTCCTGCCACTGGCGCACCATGCCCAGCGACTGGTTGTTGAGATTGACGATCTTGACGCCGACATCGAACTGCTTACAGGTCGACAGCTCCTGCATCATCATCTGGAAGCTGCCTTCACCGGTGAAGCAGACCACGTCGTCCTGCGGGTAGCTGAGCTTGACGCCCATCGCCGCCGGAAAACCGAAGCCCATGGTGCCGAGGCCGCCAGAGGTGATGAAACGGTTGGGCTTGGCGAACTTGTAGTACTGCGCCGCGAACATCTGATGCTGGCCCACATCGGTAGTCACGAACGCCTCGCCGCGCGTGGCCCGATAGACCGCCTCGATCACCTCTTGCGGCTTGAGCGCTTCGCCCGGCTTCGAAGGTTCGTAGAGCCTGCCCTTGCGCTCGGCCCGCCAGCCATCGATGCTTTTCCACCATTCGCCCAGCGCCTCGGGATTGGCCGGCTCGCGGTCCTGGACCAGGCTGATCATCTCGTTGATGACGCTGCCCGCCGCACCGACGATCGGCACGTCCGCCCGCACGGTCTTGGAGATCGAGCTGGGGTCGATGTCGACATGGACGATCTTGGCCGTGGGGCAGAACTTCGAGGTGTTGTTGGTGACACGGTCGTCGAAGCGCGCGCCGATGGCGACGATCAGATCCGCGTGATGCATAGCCATGTTGGCTTCATAGCTGCCGTGCATCCCCAGCCACCCCAGCGACTGGCGGTCGCCCTGCGGATAACCGCCGATGCCCATCAGCGTGGTGGTGATCGGGAAGCCGAGCCGCTGGACCAGATCGGTCAACGCCTCCGAGGCTCGCCCGGTGACGATGCCGCCGCCGGTATAGAACACCGGACGACGCGCCTTGAGCATCATGTCGACGGCCTTCTTGATCTGGCCGCTATGCCCCCGCGTCACCGGGTTGTAGGAACGAATCTTGACCTTCTTCGGATAGACGTATTCGTAGCGCTCGGTGGGCGCGGTCATGTCCTTGGGAATATCCACCACCACCGGGCCGGGGCGGCCGGTCGAAGCCAGGTAGAACGCCTTCTTCAGGACTTCGGGGATCTCGCTGGGATGGCGGATCGAGAAGCTGTGCTTCACTACCGGCCGGGTGACACCGACGATATCGGTTTCCTGGAAGGCGTCTTCCCCGATCAGGTGACTGGCGACCTGACCGCACAGCACCACCATCGGAATCGAATCCATGTAGGCAGTGGCGATGCCGGTGACGGCATTGGTCGCACCGGGGCCGGAGGTGACCAGCACCACGCCGGGCTTGCCGGAAGCGCGGGCGTAGCCATCGGCGGCGTGGGTCGCGGCCTGCTCGTGACGAACGAGAATGTGTTGAACGCTATCCTGGCGGAACAGGGCATCGTAGATGTGCAATGCCGCGCCACCCGGATAGCCATAGATACGCTCGACGCCTTCGTCTTTCAGAAAGCGGGCGATCATATCGGCGCCGGAAAGTAATTCCACTGGTGAGTCTCCCCTGGAAGTTCGAGTGCCGCTTCGCGGTTCTGGTCACAAAACCGGGTCCGTGAACGATTGGCGCGATCCACGGAAACGAAGCTCAATCACGGCGGTAAGCCGCTGCCGACAGCCGAAACCGTCAGCGCCTGATGCCATATCCTGGCGTCCTGGGCCCGGGGTGGGGACCCGCACTCATAGGAACCGCCTGCGCCTCGGCGCCGACAGCTCCTGACACGGCAGATCGCCGCATCGGGGTTGGCGGGAACAGGCGTTTGGCCCGCGCCCTTCTTTCCTCAGAAAGATGTCCTTCGACAGGCGGGTAGAGTCGCTCGGAACCTACCCTTCACGCAGCGGCTGGGGATCACCCGGAGTTTGGCTGCGCCCGCAATCAGGAACCGCCTAGATTCCACCAGCGGCCCGAGGCTGTCAACCTTCAGCGCCGCCAACCACGCCCCGGACACGGCGAGTCCCGAACCTCTCGGATGACGCCGACTAAAGTCGGTTCGCTTTTCGCAGCGCCAACGAGACATCGCTGCTGTACTGAACCGAAGACCCGTATCGAGTCCTGTCTTATCGGCTCGGATACCGATCGATGACTTGCAGGCAAACGACTCATGGGAGTAACGCGCATGTCCCCCATCGTGAAATGGTCCGCGTTCGTGGCCATGGCAGGCTTTCTGTTCGGCTTCGATACCGCCGTGATATCCGGCGCCGACAAACCCATCCAGGAGCTGTGGGGGCTGAGCGATCTCCAGCACGGGCTGTTCATCATGTCGATGGCGCTGTGGGGCACCGTTCTCGGCGCGATCTTCGGCAACTGGCCGACCGATCGCCTGGGCCGCCGTACCACGCTCTTCATCATCGGCGTGCTCTACTTCGTCTCTGCCGTGGGGTCGGCGCTGGCCACCGACCCGTTCTGGTTTTCGTTCTTCCGCCTGATCGGCGGCTTCGGGGTGGGGATGTCATCGGTCGCCGCGCCGGCCTACATCTCCGAGATCGCGCCCGCCGAACGGCGTGGCAACCTGGTCGCGTTCTATCAGTTCAACGTGGTGTTCGGGATCTTCATGGCCTATGTCTCCAACGCCATTCTGGGCAGCCTGCTCGGCGACGATGCCTGGCGCTGGATGGTCGGGATCGAGGCGATCCCTGCACTGGTCTACACGCTGGCGCTGCTCAAGGTGCCGGAGAGCCCGCGCTGGCTGATCCTCAACCGCAACGACACCCGCGCTGCCGCCGAGGTGCTGGACCAGATCGATCCGCACCGCGACAACCAGGCTCAGATCGAGGAGATCCAGGCGGCAGATCGCGAAGACAGCAAGGTGCATTCGCGCTTCTTCTCGCGCCGCTATCGCCTGCCCATCGTGCTCGCCTTTCTGATCGCCTTCTTCAACCAGTTCACCGGCATCAACTTCGTGCTCTACTACGCGCCTCGTATCCTCGAGTCCGCCCAGTTGGGAGATAACGCCGCCCTGCTCTCGACGGCGGGAATCGGCCTGATCATGGTGATCTTCACCATGATCGGCATGTCGCTGATCGATCGATTCGGCCGGCGGACGCTGATGTACATCGGCTCGGTGGGCTACATCATTTCGCTGTCGATCATCTCCCACGCCTTCTTCACCGATAACCTGGGCGGCGCGCTGATTCCGCTGCAGCTATGCCTGTTCGTCGCCGCCCATGGCATCAGCCAGGGCACGGTGATCTGGGTCTTCATCTCGGAGATATTCCCCAACCGCGAACGGGCCCGCGGGCAGTCGCTCGGCAGTTTCACGCACTGGTTCTTCGCCGCCGTCATCACCTTGGTCACGCCGTGGGTTCTGAGCGTGTTCAACGGCGGACCGGTGTTCGCCTTCTTCGCTTTCATGATGGTGCTGCAGATCGTCTTCGTCGCGTTCCTGATGCCGGAGACCAAGGGCGTCTCGCTGGAGAAACTGCAGCAGAAGCTATCGCCGAGAGGGGAGTCTCGAACGTAAAAAAGCCCGTGACATCGAGCGCCACGGGCGGGAAGACGGTCAGGACGCGACCGTTTATCTTGGAAAGACTGTTTCTCTTGCAAAGACCGTTTGTCTTGGAAAGACAGAGCCGATCGGCCCGGCGGCACCGCCGGGCCGAGTCGTTACTTGTCGAAGGCCAGATGGTCGCCCTCGGCGCGAACGCGGATCGTGTCGCCCGGCAGGAATCGGCCCGACAGCAGATCCTGCGCCAGCGGGTTCTCGATCCGGCTCTGGATCGCCCGCTTGAGCGGACGCGCGCCGAATACCGGATCGAAGCCGACCACCGCCAGTTGGGCCATCGCCTCGTCGCTGACAGCGAGCTTGAGGTCGCGCTCGGCGAGGCGGCTGCGCAGGCGGTCGAGCTGGATCGAGGCAATCGCCTGAATCTGCTCCTGGCCAAGCGCGTGGAACACCACGACCTCGTCGATACGGTTGATCAGCTCGGGCCGGAAGTGGTTGCCCACTACCGTCATCACCGCATCCCGCATGGCGGAGTAGTCGCTATCATCGCCGCCCATGCGCTGGATCACGTCGGAGCCCAGGTTGGAGGTCATCACGATCACGGTATTGCGGAAATCCACCGTGCGACCCTGGCCATCGGTCAGGCGGCCGTCTTCCAGCACCTGCAGCAGGATGTTGAACACATCCGGATGCGCCTTCTCGACCTCGTCGAGCAGCAGTACCGAATAGGGCTTGCGGCGGACGGCCTCGGTCAGATAGCCGCCCTCTTCGTAACCGACATAGCCGGGAGGCGCGCCGATCAGCCGGGCCACGGAGTGCTTCTCCATGAACTCGGACATGTCGATTCGCACCATCGACTCCTCGGTGTCGAACAGGAAGTTGGCCAGCGACTTGCACAGCTCGGTCTTGCCCACCCCGGTCGGGCCGAGGAACAGGAACGAGCCGTTGGGCCGATTCGGATCCGACAGCCCGGCGCGGGAACGGCGTACCGCGTTGGCCACCGCCCTGACCGCTTCGTCCTGGCCGATGACCCGCTCGTGCAGCGCCTCTTCCATGCGCAGCAGCTTGTCGCGCTCGCCTTCGAGCATCTTGGCCACCGGGATCCCGGTCCAGCGCGAGACGACCTCGGCAATCTCCTCCTCGGTCACGTTGGAGCGCAACAGCTGGTGTTGCGCAGTATCGGCGCTGGCGCTATCGCTGCTCTCGGCAATCTGCTGCTCGAGCCTGGGAATCACGCCGTACTGCAGTTCCGACATCCGTCCCAGATCGCCCTGACGCCGGGCAGCTTCGAGGTCGATGCGCGCCTGCTCGAGATCGGCCTTGTACTGCGCCGCTCCCTGGATACTCGCTTTCTCGGCCTTCCACACCTCCTCGAGGTCGGCGTATTCGCGCTCGAGTTCGCCGATCTGGGTCTCGAGATTGTCGAGGCGCTTCTTGGACGCCTCGTCGGTCTCCTTCTTCAGCGCCTCGCGCTCCATCTTGAGCTGAATGAGACGCCGGTCGAGGCGATCCATCTCTTCCGGCTTGGAGTCAAGCTCCATGCGGATCCGCGAAGCGGCTTCGTCGATCAGGTCGATCGCCTTGTCGGGCAGTTGACGATCGGTGATGTAGCGAGTCGACAGCTTGGCCGCGGCGATGATCGCCGAGTCGGTGATATCGACACCGTGGTGAACCTCGTAGCGTTCCTTGAGCCCCCGCAGAATGGCGATGGTGTCCTCCTCGGACGGCTCGTCCACCAGCACCTTCTGGAAGCGGCGTTCCAGCGCCGCATCCTTCTCGATGTACTGGCGATACTCGTCGAGCGTGGTCGCGCCGACGCAGTGCAACTCGCCCCGGGCCAGCGCCGGCTTGAGCATGTTGCCGGCATCCATCGCACCTTCGGCCTTGCCGGCGCCGACCATGGTGTGCAGCTCGTCGATGAACAGAATGACGCGCCCTTCTTCCTTCGCCAGTTCGTTGAGCACCGATTTCAACCGTTCCTCGAACTCGCCACGGAACTTGGCGCCCGCCAGCAGCGAGCCCATGTCGAGCGATAGCACTCGCTTCTCTTTCAGCCCCTCGGGCACCTCACCGTTGACGATGCGCTGCGCCAGCCCTTCGACGATGGCCGTCTTGCCCACGCCGGGCTCGCCGATCAAGACCGGGTTGTTCTTGGTACGGCGCTGCAGCACCTGAATCGTACGCCGGATCTCATCATCCCGGCCGATCACCGGATCGAGCTTGCCTTCGGTGGCCCGGGCGGTCAGGTCGAGGGTGTATTTTTCCAGCGCCTCGCGCTTCTCTTCGGCGTTGGCGTCATCGACATTGGCGCCGCCGCGCAGCTCGCCGATCGCAGTCGCGAGACGCTTGCGATCCAGCCCCGCCTGGGCCAGCACCTTGGTAAGCCCGTTCTTCATGTCCAGCGCGGCAAGCAGTACCAGTTCGATGGCGATGTACTGATCGCCACGGGTCTGGGCTTCGCGATCGGCCAGGTTGAACAGCCGCGCCAGATCCTGGCTCATGCTGACGTTGCCATCGAACTGGCCCACCTCGGGGAGATTGCCGAGATAGCCGACCAGCCCTTCTCGCAATCGACTGACATCGCCACCGGCTTTTTGCACCAGCCCCTTGATGCCGCTGTCGCGCATATCGAGCAAGGCCATCAGCAGATGGCCGGGATCGAGTTGATTGTGTCCGCGCCCTACCGCCAGCGATTGTGCCTCGGCCAGCGCGTTTTGTAGCTTGGTTGTCATGCGATCCATACGCATATCGTCACCTCCAGAAGCCGGCGCAAGGGGTCTTGGCGGCTCGTCGTTTTTCATCGGTTGACTATAAGATGGCGGTATGTTTGGACTTTTCAAGCGAGTCGAATGAAGAATTCGCTGCGGCAGGCTGTCGCATGAGAATTGCATTCATGAAGCCGACCACAGACGTGAAATGTCGCTGGCGGTAGCAGACTTGCGCCGCCGGACAGCGCTGAACATCACGAAGGATTCAGCGAAGAGCATTCAATGGTAGAAAGCTGGAGCTGGAGCTGGAGCTGGAGCTGGAAAGCAGGCTGACGGTGAAAAGTCGAACTCAGACACCAAAGCGGTCGTCAGCGCAGCCAGATCACGCTGGCCATTCGCCCGGTATGCCCATCATCGCGGCGATGGGAGTAGAAACGGGATTCGCACGCCGTGCAGAAATGGCCGCCGCTGATCGAGAAAACGCCGATGCGTTCCAGGCGAAGCCGGGCGAGCCGATAGAGATCCGCCATGTAATGGTTCAGGCGATAGGGGCTGCGCTCGAAAGCACTCTCGGCATCGGGCTGCATGGCGACGAAGGCTTCGAAGACTTCCGGCCCGACCTCGAACTGGGCGTTGGAGATTGCCGGCCCCATCCACACCATCAACTCTTCGGGGTCGACACCCAGCGCTGCCACGCTGGCTTCCAGCACACCGCCAGCAAGACCGCGCCACCCGGCATGAGCCAAGCCGACACGCGTTCCCTGCCGATCGCAGAAAAAGACCGGCAGACAGTCCGCGGTGAGAATGACGCAGGCATGGCGACGGTCGAATGCCACCGAGGCGTCGGCTTGCGGCGGCTGCCGGCGATAACGCGACTGATAGTGCTGGACGACGCGGGCGCCATGCACCTGATCGAGCCACAGCAGCGGCCGCTGGTCGCCGATCTCGGTCACCAGCCGGTCCCGGCAGCGAACCACGGTATCGGGATCGTCGCCAACGTGAGCCGCCGGATTGAACGCCGCGAAATCGCCCCGGCTGGGGCCGGTTTCGCGCGTGGTGACGAAAGCCCCGACCGTGCTCGGCGCGGGCCAGTCGGGCAGCAGCAGGGTCGGCGCGTCTACCGACGATGTCTCGGGTTCGTTCGCCAGTATCGACGAATCATGTTCGGAACTCATCAATCGGACTCCTGATCCTCGCGCAGCGCGTCCAGCAGTAGAAACATGTCGTCCGGCAGCGGCGCCTTGCACTCGATCGGCGCCCCGCTGATCGGATGCTCGAAGCGCAGCTTGTGGGCATGCAGCGCCTGGCGCGGAAACTCCCTCAGCAGCGTCTTCAGTGATTCACCGGCACCGGCCGGCATTTTCAGCCGCCCGCCGTATACCGGATCACCGACCAGCGGATAGCGAACGTGCGCCAGATGCACGCGGATCTGATGCGTCCGCCCGGTCTCGAGCCGGCAGCGAACATGGGTATGGGCACGAAAGCGCTCGTTGACCCGATAATGCGTGACCGCCGGCTTGCCCGAGGCCGTGACCGCCTGACGCTGGCGGTCCTTGGGGTGACGGCCGATCGGTGCGTCCACCTTGCCGCCCGCGGTCATCGCGCCGACCACGATGGCATCGTATTCCCGCGAGACGGTTCGTGCCTGCAACTGAGCCACCAGAGCCGTCTGCGCCGTCAGCGTCTTCGCCACCATCATCAGGCCGGTGGTGTCCTTGTCGAGACGGTGGACGATCCCCGCCCGGGGAATCGCCGCCAGCGGCGCATGGTGGTACAGCAGCGCGTTGAGCAGCGTGCCATCGGGGTTGCCGGCAGCGGGGTGCACCACCAGGCCGGCAGGCTTGTCGATGACCATGACATCGTCATCCTCGAAGACGATGGACAGCGGAATCGCCTGAGGCTCCCACCGGACTTCCTCTTCGAGCCGGGTATCGAGCGCTAGCCGCTCGCCACCGATCACCTTATCCTTGGGTCTGGCCTTTTGCCCATCGACTGTCAATTCCCCCTGCTGAATCCACCCCTTGAGGCGTTCTCGCGAGAATTCGGGGAACATTTCCGCTGCGGTCTGGTCAAGACGTCGCCCGGCCAAATGCTCGGGTATGCGCTCGTCACGCTTCAAGATATCGGCCATACGTGGGGATCGGTTCCGTTTCGCCGGTACGTTTCGCCGCTGCGTTTCGTCGGCGCGTTTCGTCGGTACAAGGGTTTGCTTTATAGTGGGTCGGATTCGGCGGATTCTAGCACGGCCGCCAAGGAATGGTTGATACGAGGATGATGATGCGATTTTCTGCGCGATGTTCTGCTCTGGCTGCCATGTTGGTGGCAGGCGCCCTGCTCGCTGGCTGTGCCAGCAACGAGCCGGCCCCCGACCTGCAGGAGCAGGAACTGTACCAGCAAGCCCAGAGTTCCCTCGACGCCGGCCGTTACAGCACCGCCGTTACCCAGTTGGAGGCTCTGGATACCCGCTTCCCGTTCGGTCGCTATGCCGAGCAGGCCCAGCTGGAACTGATCTACGCCTATTACGAAGTCGAGGACTGGGAGAAGACCCGGGCCGCTGCCAGCCGATTCATCCGCCTTCATCCCGATCATCCGCAGGTCGACTACGCCTACTACATGCGCGGTCTCGGTGCCTATCAGGCGGGGCGCTTCAGCCTCGAAAGCCTGGAGCTGATCGATATCTCCAAGCGTGACCTGGGCGCGTCCCGCGATGCCTACGTCGACTTCGGCGAACTGGTACGCCGCTTCCCCGACAGCGCCTACGCGCCGGATGCCCGTCAGCGCATCATCTATCTGCGCAACGTCATGGCACGTCACGAGTTGCAGGTTGCCGACTTCTATCTGCGCAAGGGTGCCTACGTCGCGGCCGTCGAACGCGGCCGCTGGGTCATCGAGCATTATCCGAAAGCCGAAGCCACCCGCGATGCCCTGGCGGTCATGGTCGAGGGCTATCTCGGCCTGAACATGCGGGATCGCGCGCAGACCGTACTTCAGACACTGATCGAGAACGACCCCGACAACAGCCAGCTCGATGGCGACACCTTCGTGCCCAAGCACGTCGATGTCGATCCGCCGCTGGCGCTCAAGGGCTGAAGCTGCGAGCTGCGAGCTGCGAGCTGCGAGCTGCGAAAACCAGCATTGCGGTTTACCGTAAAGAAGAAAGTCAGCGATGAACGTCGCTGGCTTTCTTCATAGACCGTAGCCCGTAGCTAGTTTCCCGGCTTCCACCCGTTGACGATGGGATAGCGCCGGTCGCGTCCGAATCCTCTGAGCGTCACCCTCACACCTACCGGCGCCTGTCGTCGCTTGTATTCGCTGCGATCGACCAGCTTGACCACCTGATAGACGTCGTCGCGCTCGAATCCTGCCTCGATGATCGCCTCGGCGCTCATGTCGCCTTCGATGTAACGTTCGAGAATTGCATCCAGCACGTCGTAACCGGGCAACGAGTCGCTGTCCTGCTGATCCGGCGCCAGCTCGGCGGAGGGCGGCCGCGTGATCACCCGCTCGGGGATCGCCGGCTCCTGGGCGTTGCGCCAGTTGGCCAGGCGATAGACCCAGGTCTTGTAGACGTCCTTGAGCGCGTTGTAGCCACCGACCATGTCGCCGTAGAGCGTGGCGTAGCCCACCGCCATCTCGCTCTTGTTGCCGGTGGTCTGGACCATCAACCCCTTCTTGTTCGAGATCGCCATCAGCAGCACACCGCGCACGCGAGACTGCAGATTCTCCTCCGTGGTATCGGCCGCCAGCCCTTCGAAGCTCTCGGCAAGCGTTGCGCTGAAAGCCTCGACCATCGGCGCAATCGGCATCACCTCATAACCGACACCCAGCATCTTCGCCTGTTCGGCCGCGTCGGCCTGGGAGATCTCGGCGGTGTAGTGATAAGGCATCATCACGGCATGGACCCGATCCGGCCCCAGCGCATCAACCGCAATGGCCAGCGACAGCGACGAATCGATACCGCCGGAAAGCCCCATCACCACGCCCTTGAAGCCGCTCTTGTTGACGTAGTCGCGAAGCCCGGTGACCAGCGCGCAGTAGAGATTCTCCTCGGCCCCAAGCAGCGGCTCGCGCTCCCCCGCCTGAGGAATCCAGCTGCCGCCCTCCCGGGTGAACCGGACCGGCATCAGCCCGACCTGCCAGAATGGCGCGCGCACGGCGACGTCACCGGCAGCGTCCAGCACCAGCGAGCCGCCGTCGAACACCAGCTCGTCCTGGCCGCCGATGGCATTGACGTACACCAGCGGTCTGTCGACTTCCCGTGCGCGCTCGGCAAACAGGCGCTCGCGCTCGGCAGGCTTGTCGAGATGGAACGGCGACGCGTTGAGCGTCACCAGAATGTCGGCGCCGGCCTCGGCGGACCGACGCACTGGCGCGCCATCCCAGAGATCCTCACAGATCAGGATACCGAGTCTGGCGCCCCGATGTTCTATCACCAGCGGCTCGCTTCCGGGTTCGAAATAACGATCTTCGTCGAAAACCTGATAGTTGGGCAGCGCCTGCTTGGCATACTCGCCGCGCCACTGGCCACCCAGCAATACGCCGGCCAGATTGCGGCGCGCGCCCTGGCGCATGCCCGGATAGCCGATGATGACCAGCGTCTCCGGCGCGATCCTGTCGATCTTGCGGGCCATCTCCGCCAACGCCTCCTGCAGGCGCGATTCCATCGCCTCGCGCAGCAGTAGATCCTCCGGCGGGTAACCGGTCAGGAACAGCTCGCTGAACACGACCACATCCGCGCCGTGCTCGAGTCGCGCCTCGCGTACCGCTTCGATGGCTGCCGCGGTATTGCCGGCGATATCGCCCACCAGCGGGTCCAGCTGCGCCATCACCAGGGTCAGATCTTGCATCGGTCTACATTTCTCCAAACAGATGGGATTCTCGATATCGAAGACGTCTCCCGATCGAGAGCCCTCCGACGAGTGACGGCGCGCCTGGCGCTCGGATCGCTATCGAACAGAAAACCGTTGCCACGACAGCGCTTTCCGCCATTTTCGCGCATGCCATCCACGGAGGCAAAACCCGCCCATGCTCAACGAACCGACACATCGGAGCCGAGGAGGCGCGAGCCGGGCAGATAGGGGGAAGGGTCGACGATGGGCTCGCAGCCGATCAACTGATCGACCAGCAGCCGCGTGGCAGCCGGTGCCAGAACCAGCCCATTGCGATAGTGGCCGGCGTTGACGTGAAGCCCCTCGAACGTTGGCACTGTACCGATCATCGGCATTCCGTCCGGCGAACCCGGCCGCAGCCCCGCCCAATGGTGCTCCACCGGACACTCGGCCAGCGCGGGCACGATGGAGAGCGCGCTGGCATGCAGCGAGTCGCGGGCCTCACGGGTCGTCTGCTTGTCGAAGCCGACCTCCTCCAGCGTCGAGCCCGCCAGCACCCGGCCATCACCGCGGGGAATGACATAACGCCCATCCTTGAGAACGACCCGCTCGACCAGCCCCGGCGGCGCCTTGAACAGAATCATCTGCCCTTTGACCGGCCGAACCGGCAGTTCGATGCCGATACTTGCCAGCAACTCTTGCGACCAGGCACCGGCGCAGACGACGGTCTGGCCCGCCCGGATCGCACCCTGCGACGTCGCCACGCCGCGAATGGCCGCCCCTTCACGAATCAGCGCCGAGACCTCGCACTGCTCGTGCAGGCTCACCCCCGGCATCTGCAACAGACGTGCACGCAGCGCCTGGCCCAGCCGCGGGTTGCGAATGCTGCCGAGCGTCGGCATCCATAATGCACTATCGAAGCCCGGCGCGGCGTTGGGCTCCTTGGCGTAGAGCGTGTCAGCGTCGATGCGGTTCAGCGGCTTGGCCATCTCCCGCGCCCAGGCGAGCGCGACATCGACATCCTCGACCCGCAGATAGAGCAGGCCTTTCTGGCGATATTCGGGATCGATGCCGGTTTCCTCGAGCAGCCGGCCGGCCAGCTCCGGATAGCGCCCTTCGGACCAGATCGACAACGCCGAGATCGCTTTCGAGTAACGCCACGGATAGAGCGGCGAGACGATGCCACCACCCGCCCAGGAGGCCTCCCTACCGCACTGGCCACGCTCGACCAGCGCCACCGAATGACCCGCATCCGCCAACTGCAGCGCCGTCATCATGCCAATGACCCCGCCGCCCACGATCAAGAAATCCTGCATGCTGTCGATATCCTGACAAAAGGGCGATTCTATCACTTGCTCAGACCCCGGACGCCGCAATGGACTCTCGCGCGACACCTTCACAATCGCCTGCTGGCCGTTACACAAAGCGGACGCGACAAGCAGGTTTTACGCTGATCGAGTTGCTGATCGTTCTTGTCGTGCTCACGATCCTCGTCACGATGGTCACGCCAAGTATCCAGAGGTTGATGGCACAGCAGCGCGTCTCGACCGAAGTTCTGCGCTTGCGCAATGCCCTGCAGTTGGCGAGAAGCCTTGCCATCACACGACATACGACCATGACGATATGCCCCAGTCATGACCGCCAGGTTTGCACCCCCGAAGACTGGACGGCACCCCTGATGATCGTGCAGGGCCCCGCCGATGACGACACGCTGGAGGACGAAATCGTTCTCCGGGAGCTGAGCGCCAGCCAGGTCGTTTCCGTCACCTACCGGAACGATGGGCGCCTCGTGCGCTTCAAGCCGATGGGCTGGTCGACAGGCCATAACGGTACTTTCGAGATCTGTGGCCGGTATGGCGAAGGGGCTCAGGTGGTTCTGAGCAATCTGGGAAGAATACGAACATCCGGAGAGACACCGCCCGACTGCTGATCAGGCTCTGTACGAAATTGCCTGCGCTCGGCCAGACGGCGGTAAAATCAGCTCACTGAACCGCATTCAGAACGTCCGAAGGGCGAGCGGAGCGAGTAGTGCACTCATTTACAGCCAGGTGAAAGAGATCCCTCCCCCGCTCGTCGCTCCGCCCACAGCCAATCCTTTCACATGCTCGATGCTAGCCCCACCATCGACGGTAACCGTCTTGCCGCGCACCGAGCCACGCAAACCGCCGCCAGCCGTGACGGAGACGTTGGCATACGGCGCATAAACTCCCGCTAGCGCTTGAGCGCTTCCGTCGATCAGCATACCGTTACTGGAAGAACTGCTATCCGCATGGGTGGAATAAATCGACAGGGTGAGACGACCATTGGTCGTAGCCGGAACATCCGCCATTTGGGTGGAACTCTTGATGTGAGTCTCGCCGGTCACAAAGATCGTCAGTGTACTGTCCGGAGCGATGGTCAAACCTTTCCCACCGCCGGCCCCCAAAGTGAGATCTCCATCGACTAATAATACAACGTCGCCGCCACTGACATTGAGTTCGCCATTACTCTGGGTGAAATCCTTCGTACGGATAACGGAAACTGGTTTATCGAAGGTCGGCACTACAGCCGTGCTCGCCTCCGCTAGGGTCACATCCTTCTGAACATTCCAAGTCTCATCAAATGCCGAAAGGCCTTCGGGGGTCAGGGAAGCATTCACCGTAGGATAGCTACCGACCGTAATATCCTTATTGGCGCCGGCAGTATCGGTGGGGACAGCCGCGAGCAGGTGTGCCATCTCCGTAGCCAGGTTGTTGCCGTCAGCAAAACTCTTGGGATCACATTCGCCACTACTGGCTGCCGAGACAGTCTGAGAGCTGCCGGTCTCGACTGTCCCCCCCACATATTTCTCGTTTCCCGCCCCTGAATTGTTAACAATCCCCGATTTCGATTCGACATTGCCATAAACAAAAGCATCATTGGTAAAAACCACCTTACCACCCGACGAAACATTTCCAGCGACAGTCGCGGTACTGTTGAATATAACGTCGCCATTGGCCGAGACATTACCTTGGGCAGGCGCCGAATTAGTAAATATAACGCTACCCGTCGCGGCAATAGAACCACCATAACCATAACTATCCCCAGCATTAAGGGTGACATCGCCATCAGCGAGAATGTTACCTGCGATGCTGCTATCGATGTACACCGGCCCCAGCGCCGTAACGTCGCCACCGACACTGACGCCACCGCTAAGCCTCACCCCAGCGCCCGGCCGAAACGTACGAATACCTCCATTGAGGATCTTTCCCCCGCCACTGACCGTCACTTCCTCGCAACCGCTCAAGACATCGTCATTACCGCCCATGCTGCCATCCACCTCAATAATCAATGGCTGGCCCACGAACGGCTTCGAGCCTCGTGATATGGCACTCCAGGCAACGATATAGTTGCCCGCTTTCCTGTCCTGAAACTCCTCGCCCTCAGGCACTTCGATATAGCAGGCGGCTGCGGTCATATCATCAGCAGCCTCGATCAGACAGCTCTTGCCGCCTTCATTCTCGGTCTTCGCGGCGAAACTTTGAAAACCGTCCTGATCCATGTCGATACTGCTGGGCAAGGTAATGGCGGAGGCACCAGCGCGCACTTCGGAAGCCAGTGACATGGCGGTACGTTCCGTGAACAGAGCCGTTCTGGTGGATAGTTTATAGTTGCCGGCCATTTTCTCGTCGATCTGCGACGACTGCATGCTAGCCAGGCCAATCATGGTCGATATCGCTACGATGCCAAGCACCACGATCAAGGCAGCGCCACCTTGTCTCTTCATGGCAAGCCTTCCATATCCCTTCTGCATATCTACAAGGCTCCCATGGACTGATTGCGATTCATGACGACAAGGGTGATCTCCTTGTTGTTCTCGAACGTAATGGTGACCGGACACAACTCGCTCGCCGCGGTTTCGCACTTGTCTTTCGGCACGTCCAGGTGAGAGAAACCATTGAGAACGGGCTGCCCGTCGACATAAAGACTCAGCCCATCCTCGCTATCGGGGTCACCGCTCCAGCGATAGGTTCTTTCGTCACCGTCTCCCAGTGTCAGGATGACGACTTCGCCTTCATCGTCATTCTCGATCGTCACGTCGATCGCACGGCGAATATCACCGATCAGGCTATCCGCCAAATAGGACAGGACGGCCTGGCGCTGACTTAGCCGCTGCGTCGCCTGCTGATTCTGTATGCCGATCATGAAGAGCCTTTCGGCCCCCAGCGCTATCAGCAGCCCGATCGCCATGGCGATCAGCAACTCGACCAGGCCAAATCCACGGTGGCGGGCCGGATAGCGCTCGGCGTCCACGTTCCCGTTCAGGTTCACGTTCATGTTCCTAACTTGGGCAGTCCGACTTCGTAGCTGTACGTTACAGAATCGCCGCCGCTTTCCCATCTCACCTCGATGGTGTAATCGCAACTGTCGCCCGATGCGCTGTCAGCCGACGACTTGGTCTTCTGCTTGACTGCATTTCCGGACAAAAGGCCAGGAAGGTGGGATTGCCAGTTGTCGTACCAGTCGGCCGCGATCTCGCTACCCTTCGGACACTCGCTTCCTCCTGCCCCGGCCTTGAGCTGGGCCGCCCAGAGACGCTCGACGGCATCCTGGGCCGCCAGCGAAGCGAGCGTGCGCTGGTATCCGGCCTGCGCCCCCTGAAGGGATTTGAGCTGTAAGCCACCGACGGCCAGCAGGCCGATTCCCAGCACCGCGACCGCAACCAGCACTTCGATCAGGCTGAAGCCCCGGGCGCGGCCGCTGCCCCAACACGGGGGAACAGGCAGCGACTGTCGGTCATGGCGTCTTGTCATCATTTCGTTTGCCGATATAGCCAATCGGGGAAATCCACAGTGTTTTGTCGGCAATCTCTATCTTCTTCTCCGGACACAGGGAGTCGGAATCGCACTGTAACCGGCCCACCTCATTGAACGTAACGTTCCATGTTCGCGTCACGCCACTGCCCCGAAAACTTTCTCTAAGCGGTGGGCCATCCAGACCATCAACCACCAGTGTCCAGCCGCCGCCTTCTCTCGGCGCCAGCGTGACTGAGACGCTCTCGCCCTCCGATATCGCCATGCTTCGTGCCTGCCGCAAGCCGCCGGCAATGTCGTTATAGTCGCTGGCAATGCGGTTATGGGTGAACAGCGACTGCATGCCCGGCACGGCCACTGACGCCAGAATCGCGACGATGGCGAGGGTTGCCAACAGCTCCAGCAGCGTGAATCCGCCCTGTCGTACGTCCCGGTTACCAGCCACAGTTGGCTTGGCTATCCGTGTTGTCTTCCAGCCCGTGCCGGCCAAGCTGGTCCAGCGTGAAAACGCCGCAAGTATCTCCCGCCTGTGAGCCGATGGGCTTCGCCTCCAGCTTGTACTCGCTTTCCCAGCTGTCGTCGGAACTCCCGGTAATCCGGTAATAGCCGCCTGTCTCCGCTCGTTCTGTCAAATCGACGCTGCTGGCGCTCGGGTCCGCAATCGCGCACGAAGCGCCACTGTTACCGGCACTGGAGAAGTAAGCGCCCAGGTCGGCGTAGCAGCGCTCCAGTTGGCTCGCGATGTCCATCAAGGCGGTTTTGGCATAGGTACGCCGCGAGCTTTGCATGTAACTTGTGTAACTGGGGTAGGCAATACTTGCCAGGATCGCCACGATCAGCATGACGATCATCAGCTCCAGCAAGGTGAAGCCGTCCTCACGCTTTCGCATCACATACCTGCTCGATAGTTTGTTTCAGTCTGTATCAATCTATACAGGAGTGGCTGACGATCGTATATGAAAAAGCCGGACCTTGGTCCGGCTTTTCGTCAAATAGGCGTTGAAGTGTCAGTCGCTGACGATGACCTGCTCCCTGAGCTCTCGCGGCATCGAAAACGTGATGGTCTCGGCGCGCCCGGAGAGTTCTTCCGGCGCCTCGGCGCCCAGCGCCTGGAGCCTGTCGATCACGCCCTTGACCAGCACTTCCGGGGCGCTGGCGCCGGCGGTGACGCCGATGGTCTCGACGCCTTCGAGCCAGCTCGGCTCGATCTGCTCGGCATCGTCGATCAGATAGGCCGGCGTGCCGACTCGCTCGGAGAGTTCGCGCAACCGGTTGGAGTTGGAGCTGTTGACGCTGCCTACGACCAGCACCAGTTGGGAACCTGCAGCCAGTTCGCGCACCGCATCCTGCCGGTTCTGGGTGGCGTAGCAGATGTCATCCTTGCGCGGCCCCTGAATCTCGGGAAAGTGCTCGCGCAGCGCGTCGATCACCTTGGCGGTATCGTCCATCGAGAGCGTCGTCTGGGTGACGAATGCCAACCGCGAGGGATCGCGTACCGGCAGCCTGGCGACGTCGTCCTCGTCTTCGACGAGATAGATCGACCCGCCGTGGCTGTCGTCGTAACGCCCCATGGTGCCCTCGACTTCCGGATGGCCGGCATGGCCGATCAGGATGCACTCCTGGCCGCGCTTGGCGTAGCGCAGCACTTCCATATGCACCTTGGTCACCAGCGGGCAGGTCGCATCGAAGATCTTGAGGCCACGGCGTTCGGCTTCCACCTGTACGGCGCGGGAAACGCCGTGAGCGGAGAAGATCACGATGACGTCGTCGGGCACCTCGTCGAGCTCTTCGACGAAGATCGCCCCACGCTCCCGCAGCGAGTCCACCACGAAACGGTTGTGAACGACTTCATGGCGAACATAGATGGGCGGCCCGAAGACATCGAGCGCGCGATTGACGATGTCGATGGCACGATCGACGCCGGCGCAGAAACCGCGGGGATTGGCCAGCTTGATTTGCGTAGGAACCTTTGGCATAGCGACCTCGCTTGGTACGCCCGAATATCGTGGTGAAGGCGCAGTCCGGATTCAATGAGTCGTGGCTGGCTTCACGTCCAGAATTTCCACCTCGAAGGTCAGGGTACGCCCTGCCAGCGGATGATTGAAGTCGACCTCGACATGGCGCTCGTCGACGCTGGCGATCACGCCGGGCAGTTCGCCGCCGGCAGCGTCGGCGAACGACATCACCGTGCCCGGCTCCACGGCTTCCTCGAAGGCATCGCGAGAGAGCCGCTGCACGTTCTGCGGATTGTGCTGGCCAAAGGCGTGCTCGGGCGATATCTCGAACGCCCCTTCATCGCCGGCAGCCATGCCCTTGAGTGGCGCCTCGAAGCCCGGCGGCAGATTGCCGTCGCCGAGCTGGAACGTGGCCGGCTGCTTGCCGCGAGTCGAGTCGACCGCTTCGCCGTCCTCGAGCTTCACCGTGAAATGCAGCGTGACTTCCATGCCGTCGTCGATGCGGTAGTCGTGATCGTCTTGATGGCCGTTCTCGCTCATGAGTCACCCCTGGTCGAAGAAGATTGATCAGTCGAAGAAGATTGATCAGTCAAAGAAGATGGACCCTTGCGGGAATCCCGGGAGGCTTTCGGCTTGCGCGAATCGAACAGCGATTGCAGCACCAGACCGATCGCACCCAGCGTGATCGCGGTATCGGCGAGGTTGAACGCCGGGTAGTACCAATCGCCCCAGTGGAACGACAGGTAGTCGACCACGTAGCCGTGAACCAGGCGATCATAGAGGTTGCCGATGGCGCCGCCGATCACCAGCGCCAGCGAGACCGCCGCCAGCGTCTCGCCGCGCTTGAGACGAGAGAGCCAAACCGTCAGGCCGATGCTGGCGCCAATGGCGATCAGCGCGAACAGCCAGCGCTGCCAGCCTGCGTGCTCGGCCAGGAAGCTGAACGCCGCCCCGGTGTTGTGCAGAAGCGTCAGGTTGAAGATCGGCAGCACTTCCAGCGGCCGACCGTACTCGAGATGGGCCGAGGCCAGCGCCTTGATGCCAAGATCGAGCACGATGACCGCCAGCGACAGCCACAGCCAGCGCAGCGGACGCCGCATCGGCGCCCGCTCGACGGGTTGGTGAGAGGCGGAATCAGGCAAAGCGGCGCACCTCGCCCGGACCGTCAGGCAGGTTGGCGATCGAGCGGGCCGACAGCGTCGGATGCTCTGGATTCGTGCCCACGTCCGGGCGACGCTCCCAACTGCGCTCGTCCTTCTCATAAGGACTCATGCGAACCGCGACCTTGAGGCCATCCAGCTCAGTGGCCTTGGCATCGCCCGCTTCCGCCAGCGGCTCGAGCGTCGCCTCGGACGTGATCAGCACGAAGCGCAGTTCGTCCTCGAAACGCGACAGCAGCGCATGCAGCGCGTCATCGACGTAGAGCGTCACTTCGCTGTCCAGAGCCCCCTTGATGACGCCGGCGTTGCGGGCATCCTCGAGCTGCTTGTTGACCGCCTGCTTGACGGCGACCACCTGCTCCCAGAACGCGCGACCCATCGGCGCGTCTTCCGGCAGCTGGCTCAGGCCTTCGTAGTAGGTCTCCAGATGCACGCTCTCGCCGCGTTCGCCGGGGATGTTCTCGTAGATCTCCTCGGCGGTGAACGACAGGATCGGCGCCACCCAACGCGCCAGCGCCTCGACGATATGATACAGCGCGGTCTGGCAGCTGCGCCGCGCCAGCGAGTCGGGCTGGGTGGTGTACTGACGATCCTTGATGATGTCGAGGTAGAAACCGCCCATGTCCCGCGCGCAGAAATCGTGCACCTGCTGGTAGACGTCGCGGAAGCGATAGTCGGTGTAGGCCTTCTGAATGCGTGCCTGCAGCTCGGCGGCACGATCCACGGCCCAGCGATCCAGCGCCAGCATGTCGTCGAACGCCACGGCATCGCGAGTGGGCTCGAAGCCGGTCAGGTTGCCGAGCAGGAAGCGCGAGGTGTTGCGGATCCGGCGATAGACATCGGCGGTGCGCTTGAGGATCTCGTCGGACACCGCCATCTCGCCGGAGTAGTCGGTGGAGGCGACCCACAGGCGCAGGATATCGGCGCCGAGCTTGTCCATCACCTGCTGCGGCGCGACCACGTTGCCCAATGACTTGGACATCTTGCGGCCCTTCTCATCGACGGTGAAACCGTGGGTAAGCAGCGACTTGTACGGAGGATGGCCATCGATGGCGCAGCCGGTCAGCAGCGACGAATGGAACCAGCCGCGGTGCTGATCCGAGCCCTCGAGGTAGAGATCCGCGCGCGGCCCGTGTTCGTGCCCCAACGGATGCGACCCGCGCAGCACGTGCCAGTGCGTGGTGCCGGAATCGAACCAGACGTCGAGTGTGTCGGTGACCTTCTCGTACTGGTCCGCCTCGTTGCCCAGCAGCTCGCTCGGGTCCAGCTTGAACCAGGCATCGATGCCTTCCTGCTCGACGCGCTTGGCCACGGCTTCCATCAGCTCGACGGTGCGCGGATGCAGCTCGCCGCTCGCCTTGTCGAGGAAGAACGGGATCGGCACGCCCCAGTTGCGCTGACGCGAGATGCACCAGTCAGGGCGGTTGGCGATCATCGAGTGCAGACGCGCCTGCCCCCAGCCGGGAATGAAATCGGTGGCGTCGACGCCGGCCAGCGCCTTGTCACGCAGCGTCTTGCCATCGCTGCCCTCGCGATCCATACCTACGAACCACTGCGCCGTGGCGCGATAGATGACCGGCGTCTTGTGGCGCCAGCAGTGCATGTAGCTGTGGGTGATCTTCTCGTGCGCCATCAGCGCGCCCGCCTCTTCCAGCCTGGCGACGATATGCGGATTGGCTTTCCAGATCATCTGTTCGCCGAACAGCGGCAGATCGGCGGCATAGACACCGTTGCTCTGTACCGGATTGCGAATCTCGTCGAAGCTCATGCCGTATTGGCGGCAGGTGTAGAAGTCGTCTTCGCCATAGGCGGGTGACGAGTGGACGATCCCGGTGCCGGCACCCAGCTCGACGTAATCGGCCACGTAGATCGGCGAGACGCGATCGTAGCCTGCATCCAGGGTCGCCAGCGGATGGCGGAAGGCGAGGTTCTCGAGGCTCGCTCCCGGCGCGGTGGCGATGGTCTCGCCGGTCAGGCCGAAGCGTTCCAGGCTCGACTCGACCAGCTCTTCGGCGAGAACCAGCAGGCGCTCGCCGGTATCGACCAGCGCGTAAACGAAGTCGGGATGCACGTTCATCGCCTGGTTGGCCGGGATGGTCCAGGGCGTAGTGGTCCAGATCACGGCCGCCGCCGGCTTGGCCAGCGACACCAGCCCGAACGCGGCCGCCAGCCCGGCATCGTCGACGCTGGGGAAGGCGACATCGATGGCATCGGACTGCTTGTCCTGGTATTCGACCTCGGCCTCGGCCAGTGCCGAGCCGCAATCGAAGCACCAGTTGACCGGCTTGAGCCCCTTGAACACGTAGCCGCCCTTGACCATCTCGGCCAGCGCGCGGATTTCGCCCGCTTCGTTGGCGAAGTTCATGGTCAGGTACGGGTTGTCCCAGTCACCCTGGACGCCCAGCCGCACGAAACCTTCCTTCTGCACCTCGACCTGGGCGGCAGCGTACTCGCGACACAGCGCACGCGCTTCATCCGCCGGCAGATGCTTGCCGTGGGTGGTCTCGACCTTGTGCTCGATCGGCAGGCCGTGGCAATCCCAGCCCGGGACGTAGGGCGCGTCAAAGCCGGCCAGACTCTTCGACTTGACGATGAAGTCCTTGAGCAGCTTGTTGACCGCGTGCCCGATGTGAATGCTGCCGTTGGCGTACGGCGGGCCATCGTGAAGCACGAACCGCTCGCGCCCCCGACGCGCCTCACGCAGCTTGGCGTAGAGGTTCATGTCGTTCCACTGCGCAATTCGGCTCGGCTCCCGAGCCGGCAGATTGCCGCGCATGGGGAAGTCGGTCGATGGCAGATTCAGCGTGTGCTTATAGTCGCTCATGGCTTTTGGGTCCGCTCAGGGCTGTTTTCAGGTCGCTCAGGGCTGTCTCGGGTCGCTCAGGGCTATTTGTCAGATCGCTCAAGGCTGTCTCGGGTCGTTCAGGGCTATTTGTCAGATCGCTCAGGCTGTTCAGTCGTCTCGGGATTCATGCGGTGCCGGCCCCGCATGCGTACCGCCATGCGAATTCTCGGACAGCGGCGCCGATGCCAGCGGAAACTGCGCCTGGGGCAAGGTGGCGGCGCAGATCTCTTCGATGGCGTGGTTCACATCGGCGCGGGCCGCTTCGGGAACATGAGGATCGCGCTGCCCGAAATAGCGGCGGGCGTTGTCGATATCCCGATGAATCTGGGTAACCAGCGCGCCGAAGTCGTCGAATTTGGTTTCGCCGCGCAGCCGGGCGCAGGGCACGACGGTCAGGGTCTGGCCGTACAGCTCGACCTCGCGATCCAGCAGATGTACCTCGAGGATCGGCCGGTCGGCACCCACCGTCGGGCGCCAACCGATGTTGGCGACGCCGGCGACCCACTCACCGCTCGGCAAGCGCGTGGCACAAGCGAACACGCCGCGCAGCGCCATGGGTCGTCGGGTCAACGGAATGTTGGCAGTGGGCACGCCGATGGTGCGTCCCAGCTGGCGATCACGGACGACTCGCCCCTGATAGCCGTAGGGCCGGCCCAGCATGCGTGCGGCCTGGAAGAAGTTGCCGCTGGCCAGCAGCGTCCGTACCCGCGTGCTCGAAACGCGCTCGTCGTCGAGAGCGAAGGTCCGCGTGTGCTCGACGGCAAAGCCCCGTTCGCGTCCCACCGCCTGCAGCAGCGCGAAATCCCCGGCGCGGTCGCAGCCGAAGCGGAAATCGTCGCCGACGACCAGGTGCCTGACCTGCAGGCCTTCGATCAACACCCGTTCGACGAACTGCTGCGCGGTCAGACTGCGCAGCGCATCGTTGAACGGCAGGCACAGGATCCGATCGGCGCCGTGGGCCTTGAGCAACGCGACCTTGTCGCGCAGCCGTGTCAGCCGCGGCGGTGCCTGATCGCCGGCGAAATATTCGCGTGGCTGCGGCTCGAAGATCACCACCGTGACCGGCAGCCTCTGTGCCCGGGACAGCGTCTGCAACTGCTCGAGAATGGCCTGGTGGCCCAGATGCACCCCATCGAAGTTGCCGATGGTCGCCACACAGCCACGCGCGGCCGCACCTTGCGCGGCATCGTTGGCGGACGGCAAATTGTGCAAGCCTCGGATCAGTTCCATGGGGTCTGTTCCCGTTTCAGCGCGAACCGCATTTCTGCATAAAAGGGCGTCATTATAACCAAAGGGCTTGCCCCGTAATCAAAAGCGGCCTGGACCTCTCAGCCCTGCAGGCGAAAGTCTCTCAACCGGACGCCGCTGAGTGCCAGCCAGCCAAAATAGAGGGCGGCGCCACCGACCACCAGCGCGGCCAGCACCCCGGCCCGGTGCAGCGCGCCCCAGGTGACCCAGGCATGCCAGTCCGGCGAGCACCACCACAAGCCCACGCCCATCACCAGACAACCGCCGACGACCTGCACGGCATAGCGGCCCCAGCCGGGCTGGAAGCGCAGCACGCCCTGCCGGCGCAGCCCCAGGCCCAGCAACCCCGCGTTGAGAAACGCCGACAGTGCGGTGGCCAGCGCCAGGCCGGCGTGAGCCAGCGGCACGATGAGCGCCAGGTTCATGGCCATGTTGGCGAACATCGCCACGATGCCGATCTTGACCGGCGTCTTGGTGTCCTGGCGCGCGAAGTAGCCCGGCGCCAGCACCTTGATCAGCATGAACGCCAACAGCCCCAGTGCATAGGCCCTCAGGCTGCGCGCGGCCATGATCACGTCGTGGTCGGTCATCGCCCCGTAGTGAAACAGGCTGACCAGTAGCGGCTCGGCCAGCAGGATCAACGCCAGCGCTGCCGGCAGCCCGATCAGCAGCACCATGCGCAGCGCCCAGTCCAGCATGCGCGCGAAGTGATCCCGGGACTGGTCCGCATGGCGCTTGGAGAGCGCCGGCAGGATCACAGTGGCAATCGCGATCCCGAACACGCCCAGCGGCAGCTCCACCAGGCGATCGGAATAGTAGAGCCAGGAGACGCTGCCCGAGACCAGAAACGAGGCCAGCACCGTATCCAGCAACAGATTGATCTGCGAGACCGACACCCCGAACAGCGCCGGGGCCATCAGGCGCAGAATGCGCCGGACGCCAGGGTGCCTGAACCGTGCCTTCGGACGCGGCATCAGTCCCAGACGGGCCAGGAACGGCAGCTGAAACAGCAGCTGCGCCGCACCGGCAATCAGGACGCCCCAGGCCAGTCCCAGCGCCGGGTCGCTCATCAACGGGGTCAGCCACAGCGCGGCGCCGATCAGGCAGACATTGAGCAGCACTGGCGTGAAGGCGGGTATCGCGAACCGCTCCCAGGTGTTGAGCACGCTGCCGGCGAACGCCGTCAACGAGATCAGCAACAGGTACGGAAAGGTCAGCCGCAGCATCTCCGCCGTCAGCGCCAGCTTGCCGGGGTCGGCCTGGAAGCCCGGCGCGAACAGCCACACGAGCCACGGCGCGGCAGCGATGGCCAGCGCGGTGATCAGCGCCAGCACGACGCTGAGACTGCCGGAGACCGCGTCGAGCAGCTCGCGAACTTCCGCGCGCGTACGCTGCGTGGCGTATTCCGACAGCACCGGCACGAACGCCTGGTTGAATGCCCCTTCGGCGAACAGCCGTCGCATGAAGTTGGGGATCTTGAACGCCACGAAGAACGCATCGGCACCGCTGCCGGCACCCAGCAACGCGGCGATCACGACGTCCCGCGCCAGACCGAGCACACGCGACAGCAGCGTCATCGTGCTGACCACCATGCCGGAACGCAGCAGCCCGCGACGCGCGACCGGGGTAGCCGTCTCCGCGGCCGCCACGTCTGCCGGCGTATCGTCTGGCGTCTTATCCACAGGGCCGTGCTGTTCGTTCATGACGCGCCGTCACTCGCTCCAAGGGATTCGCATGCTTCGCCGCCCATACGGCGACCTCGATGCGATGTTCTCGATACGAGGGCCACGGAAAGGGCCACGGAAGGCAGCCACAAAAAAACCGGCCGAAGCCGGTTTTTCATCAAGCGCGTCCGGCTCAGGCAGCCAGCGCCTTAATTCGCTTGTTCAAGCGGCTCTTGATGCGTGCAGCCTTCTTCTTGGACATGGCGTCCTTGTCGGCGATGCGATCGATGACCGGCTGAGCGGCCTTGAATTCGCTGTTCGCCTGCGCCTGATCGCCAGCCTGGATGGCCTTGATCACACGCTTGATGTAGGTACGAACCATGGAACGCTGACTAGCGTTGAGCTTGCGGCGGTCTTCCGCCTGACGTGCGCGCTTGCGCGCCTGCTTGGTATTCGCCACCGTCGACTCCTTGGAGATGTTGACAGTCAATTCTGTAAGTTAAATCACCCAGGCCAGCCTCGAAACCGCTTCAGGCAACCCTGAATGATTCGGCCGAATGTTCAATGACGCCCGAATTCATCATGCTTCGGGAGCCACTTCGACTGCCATTTTCGCAGTCTTCAACGGGCCATGTCTGAGAGGATGCGGGATTCTATCACAAGGCCCAAGCACGATACCAGCGCCAACTGGCGCGGCCTGCCGCCCTCAGATCACCACCAGATTGTCCCGATGGATCAGCTCCGGCGCTTCCATGTAGCCGAGAATGTCGGCGATGCGCTGACTGGGCTGCCCCAGCAGCCGGGCCGCGTCGACGCTTGAATAGTTGATCAGCCCCTTGGCAACGCGCCCGCCCTGCTCGTCGACGCAGACCACCATGTCGCCGCGCCGAAAGGTGCCCTGCACCTGCTTGACGCCCACCGGCAGCAGGCTCGACCCCTGGGAACGCAGGACGTTGACCGCGCCGTCATCCAGCGTCAGCGTGCCACGCACCTGCAGTTGACCGGCGAGCCAGCGCTTGCGTGCCGCCAGCGGTGCATGATCGGGATGCAGCAGCGTTCCCAGCGACTCGCCCTCGAGCAGCCGGGTCAGCACCGCCGGCTGGCGCCCGCTGGCGATCGCGGTGACCGCGCCGGAACGTGCCGCCAGCCGGGCGGCGCGCAGCTTGGTCGCCATGCCGCCGCGACCCAGCACGCCACCTCCGCCGGCAACGGCATCCAGCTCGGGATCGTCGGCCTGGCCTTCGCTGATCAGCCGGGCGTCGGGATCGTGACGCGGGTCGGCATCGAACAGACCTTCCTGATCGGTCAGGATCAGCAGCGCATCGGCCTCGAGCAGGTTGGCGACCAGCGCCCCCAGGGTGTCGTTGTCGCCGAAGCGGATCTCGTCGGTGACCACGGTATCGTTCTCGTTGATCACCGGGACCACATCGAGCTGAACCAAGGTGCGTAGCGCGGAACGCGCGTTCAGGTAGCGCTTGCGATTGGAGAGATCGTCGTGGGTCAGCAACACCTGGGCGCTGCGCAAGCCGTGGCGGGCAAAATGCGTTTCGTAACACTGGGAGAGCCCGCTCTGCCCCACGGCGGCGGCCGCCTGAAGCTCGTGCACGGCGGTCGGGCGCGTATGCCAGCCCAGGCGCACCATGCCCTCGGCAATAGAGCCGGACGACACCAGCACGACTTCCACACCCCGGCGGTGCAGCTCGGCCATCTGATCGACCCAGCCGCCGATCGCCGCCGCGTCGAGGCCACGGCCATCGTTGGTCAGCAGGGCGCTGCCGATCTTGACCACGACACGCTTCGCGCCCTCGAGTACGCCGCGCCCTGCTCGCTCTTCCGTCGCCATCTCATTCTCCGCCCGACTGCCCGCCTGTCATGACCCGAATCACGGTTACCCTCAACGAACGTATTCCACCTCGACGTCGTGATCGTCGTCGTCATCGTCGAACTCCTCGACGGCTTCACCACGCTTGACGCGCAGGCGGGTCTGGTGCGCCTCCACCCGCGCCACCGACTCGGCCTCCATGCGCCGTCGCATCTCGCGCTCGCGCTCGGCGGCCTCCTCGTCGTCGTTCTCCAGCTGGCGCTGCTCGGTCAGCCAGCGATGCGCGGCCTGCACCAGCTCCCCGGTGCCGTCGCTGGAGATCGCCGAAATCCGGAATACTGGACCCTGCCAGCCGAGCCGGGAGACGATGTCCGCCACGCGCGCCTCGCGATCTTCCGCCGGCAGCAGGTCGAGCTTGTTGATCACCAGCCAGCGCGGCAACTCCGCCAGCGTCTGCGAGAACTGCTCCAGTTCCCGGGCGATCGCCTCGACCGCCGCGACCGGATCGGACTCGTCGAACGGCGCCGCATCGACCACGTGCAGCAGCAGCCGCGTGCGCGTCAGGTGCTTGAGAAAGCGCAGTCCCAGTCCGGCGCCATCGGAGGCCCCTTCGATCAGCCCGGGCACGTCTGCCATCACGAAGTGCTCGTGAGTACCGAGCTTGACCACGCCCAGGTTGGGCACCAGCGTGGTGAACGGATAGTTGGCCACTTTCGGCTTGGCGGCGGAGACCGCCCGGATCAGCGTCGACTTGCCGGCATTGGGCAGCCCCAGCAAGCCGACATCGGCCATCACCTTCATTTCCAGGCGCAGCTTGCGCCGTTCGCCTTCGGTGCCCGGCGTGGTTCGTCGCGGCGCGCGGTTGGTCGAGGACTTGAAGTGGATATTGCCGAGCCCCCGGCGCCCACCCTGTGCCACCAGCACCACCTGACCTTCCGCCGTGACATCGGCGATCACCTCGAGGGTATCCTCGTCGATCACCGTCGTGCCCACCGGCACCTTGACGTGCAGGTCGTCGCCGGCCTTGCCGCTCATCTGACGCCCCTGCCCCTGCTGACCGCTCTGCGCCTTGTAGAAGCGCTGGAACTTGAAGTCGATCAATGTGTTCAGCGACTCGTCGCCGATCAGATAGACATTGCCGCCGTGGCCGCCATCGCCACCGTCAGGGCCACCCTTGGGCACGAACTTTTCACGCCGGAAGCTGAGACAGCCATTGCCGCCTCTGCCGGCTTCGACGGTGATCGAGGTTTCATCGACGAACTGCATGTCACTCTCCCGGCGGCAGGTGCCGCACGCGTGGATGCTGCAAGAATAATACGGCAAAAACAAAAAAGCCCCGCCTGGGCGGGGCTTTTCATACAAGGTTCGTGACGTCTCAGGCGGAGACCACGCTCACGAACTTGCGGTTTCTCGGGCCTTTCTGCTCGAACTTGATGACGCCGTCATTCAGAGCGAACAGCGTGTGGTCCTTGCCGATACCCACACCGGTTCCCGCATGGAACTTGGTGCCGCGCTGGCGAACGATGATGTTACCGGCCGTAGCCTTCTGTCCACCGTACAGCTTGACACCCAGGCGTTTGGATTCGGAATCGCGACCGTTACGCGTACTACCGGCGGCCTTCTTATGAGCCATGGCGAATACCTCTTTCTGGGGGAATGTTCCGCTTAAGCGGAGATTCCAGTGATCTTGACTTCAGTGAACCACTGACGGTGGCCCTGACGCTTCATGTGATGCTTGCGACGACGGAACTTGATGATCTGCACCTTGTCGCCACGACCGTGCGAAACGATCTCGGCAGACACCTTGGCGCCGCCGACCAGCGGAGCGCCGACCTTGATGTCGTCGCCGTCGGCAACCAGCAGAACCTGGTCGAATTCCAGGGTTTCACCGGTCGGCACTTCCAGCTTCTCGAGCTTCAGTGTCTGACCTTCCTGCACGCGGTACTGCTTACCGCCACTCTTGATAACAGCGTACATAAGATTCTCCAAACACTCATCGGGGTTGGCGCTCTTTCATCGACCTGCGGCGAGTGGTGCCCCTTCCGGCAACCATCTGACAGGGAGCATGATGAGTTGGGCGGCGGATTATAACGGCTCACGCCATGCCAGGCAACCTTCTTGCGCGCCCGGCCCGCGCGCGTTCCGGCGGATGGGCAACCGCCGAGCGCCACGTCGGTTGACGCACCTGAGGGGGCCACCTAGCATACCCCCACACGTCGTCTCCCGGCCCGAGAAGCCGAACGACCCCACCCGATTCATTGACAAGCCGACCATGCAATCCAACGCTGCATCCATCCATGCATCGGTGGCTGAGGACTTCGCCGCCGTCAATCGTACGATCCTCGATCAACTGGCGTCGCGAATTCCACTGGTCGAAACCATCGGCCAGTACATCATCGAAAGCGGTGGCAAGCGTCTGCGCCCGCTGCTGGTGCTGCTGGCGGCGCGGGCGCTGGGCTATCCCAGAGACGAGAGCGTCCCCGGCGACAAGCACATCATCCTGGCGACGCTGATCGAGTTCATGCACACCTCCACGCTGCTGCATGACGATGTCGTCGATGAGTCGAGCCGGCGCCGCGGCAAGGCCACCGCCAACGACACTTGGGGCAACGCCCCTTCGGTACTGGTCGGCGACTTCCTCTACTCGCGCTCGTTCCAGATGATGGTCGAGGTCGGCTCGATGCGGATCATGCAGGTGCTATCAGGCGCTACCTGCATCATTGCCGAGGGCGAAGTCCAGCAGTTGACCAACATCGGCAACGCCGATATCGAAGAGTCGGACTACTTCGACACCATCCAGGGCAAGACCGCGATGCTGTTCGAAGCAGCCTCTCATAGCGGCGCCATCCTCGCCGGCGCCGACGCCGAGCAGGAACAGGCGCTGCAGCTCTACGGCCGCTACCTGGGGCTCGCCTTCCAACTGATCGACGACCTGCTCGATTACCAGGGCGACGCCGAGACCATGGGCAAGAACGTGGGAGACGATCTTGCCGAAGGCAAACCGACGCTGCCGCTGATCCATGCGATGCGCACGGGCTCGCCCGAACAGGCCGCGCTGATCCGGCAGGCGATTACCGATGGCGGCCTGGAACGCCTGGACGAGGTGCTCGCCATCGTGCGTGAAACGGGCGCCCTCGAATATACCCAGCAGCGTGCCGAAGAGATGGCGAGCCTGGCCCGTGCTCAGCTCGAAATCCTCGCGCCCAGCCCCTATCGCGACAGCATGGAAGCGCTGACACGAGTGGCCGTCGAACGCGACGTCTAAAAGGGTGCAAGATCAGGGTTGCACCGCGCCTTCGGATGAGTATAATTCACCCCCGTCGAGCTAGCCTGAGTGGCAACGGCCCGGCAAGGACATCGGAATATAGCTCAGCTTGGTAGAGCGCTGCCTTCGGGAGGCAGAGGTCGTAGGTTCGAATCCTGCTATTCCGACCAAGAATTTCGAAACGCCCGTTCAGGCCCTGCCTGACGGGCGTTTTGCATTTCAGGGATCATGGCGTGGCAGGGTTTACGTGGCGGGGGCTCATACCGGCCACTTCCCTCATCAACCGGTCAACCGGCCACACCTATGATTAATGGCAGCCAGCCGTGAAATCTCTAGAGTAAAAGGCAGCGGTACTCGTTTCGGCCGTCTCCACTCGTCTTGGCAAGCGCTTGCCGGAGTCCCCCTCGAAAAGCCTCCCGAGAGCTGCCCTTCAGGAGAACCCATCATGTCCCTATGGCTTCGCCTCACTTCCAGTGCGGCACTCTGCTGCGCCTTCGCCGTGGCGGCTCATGCACAGACGCAGGATGAAGAGACGCCACCGCCGCCGTGGTCGGCGAAGGCCATCGAGGCTTCCCGGGCCCAATGCCGGGCCAACATCACCGCCAGCGGCATCGAAGGCCCCAAGGTCGAACGCTATTGCGAGTGCGTGACGGAAGCGCTGCAGGCACGCTTCAGCGAGGCCGAGGTGCGCAAGATGCAGCGAGAGTACGATCCGAGCGACGAGAACGACAGCCGACCGCCCGAGCTCGACAAGACGCTCGATCAGTGTTCGGCGGTCCTGGAGTCGCAATAGGCCCGGCCTGCAGCGGCCCTGCATCCATACACGCCAGGCATGCGTAGATGTCGGACGGGCGCCACTTTCTACCGACACGGACTACCGGGCACAGCGAAGCGAACCTCCCGGCGGCGACGAGGCGGACTCGGACAGGGTAATGTAGGATTTACGCACGCTTACCGAAACATCGCGTTCATGCGCGAGTTCGTAGCGCCGCCTCACCGCCGGGACAGGGATGTCCGGGCCGATACCGCCCGTATCGACGCGCACCGCAACATGGCGACAGCAGGGAAGTGACCATGACCGCTCACACCGCAGAAAAGACCCCGCCCCCGGACGAGGAGCTGGCGTTGCTCAAGGAGACGCTGCAGCGGCGTCTCGAACAACTCCTGCCCGCCGGCAGTCAACGCGATCTCGTCAGCGCCGCGATGCGCGAGGGTACGCTGACGCCGGGAAAGCGCATCCGGCCGCTACTGCTGATTCTCACCGCCCGCGACCTGGGCTGCGATGCGCATCACCCGGGCCTGCTCGACCTGGCCTGCGCGGTGGAGATGATTCATGCCGCCTCGTTGATGCTCGACGACATCCCCTGCATGGACAACGCCATGCTGCGACGCGGCCGGCCGACGATCCATCGCCAGTTCGGCGAGCATGTCGCCATTCTCGCCGCCGTGGCGCTGCTCAGTAACGCCTTCGGCGTCGTGGCCTCGGTCGAGGGGCTTTCGAGCGAATCGCGCAACCAGGCGGTTTCCGAGCTCTCCGCTGCCGTGGGCCTGCAGGGACTGGTTCAAGGCCAGTTCCTCGACCTGCAAGAGGGCAACCTTCCCCGCGGGGCAGACGACATCGTCGCCACCAACGAACTCAAGACCAGCATGCTGTTCGGCGCCACGCTCCAGTTGGCCGCCATCGCCGCGGATGCCGCCCCCATGGTGCGGCAACGGCTGCGCTGCTTCGCGCAGGATCTGGGCCAGGCGTTCCAACTGCTCGACGATCTGGCCGATGGCCACGACAACACCGGTAAGGACGCCGGCAAGGATCTCGGCAAATCGACGCTCGTGGCGACACTCGGTGCCGAGGCAGTGCGACAGCGCTTGCGCGATCACCTGCACAGCGCCGAAGACCACTTCACTCATGCCTGCGGTCAGCAGGGTTCGACGCGTCGTTTCATGCACGCCTGGTTCGAACGGCAGCTGGCGGATTTCCAGTAGTTCCCGTCCCGCTCTCGCGCCCCGCCAGCGCTGCAGAAGATCGGCAATGCCTTACGGCGTATCCATCAGGGCCATGGAGAATTCATGAAGGACGCGGAACTGCTGCAACGCAAGAACGATCATCTGGATATCGTCCTCGATCCGGAGCGAGCCAGATCCCGAACCCGGGCCGGATTCGAGCGCTTTCGCTTCGAACACTGCGCCCTGCCCGAGCTCGATCTCGATCGCATCGACCTCGGCACCACGCTCTTCGGCAAACCGCTGAAAGCGCCGCTGCTGATCAGTTCCATGACCGGCGGCGCCGAACGCGCGCTGACCATCAACCGCCATCTGGCACAGGCGGCGCAGACCCTGGGCCTGGCGATGGGCGTGGGCTCCCAGCGCATCGCCATCGAGAGCGACGCCAACGTGGGGCTCGATCATGCCCTGCGCGAGATCGCCCCGAACGTTCCGCTGCTGGCCAATCTTGGCGCCGCTCAGCTCAAGGGACGGCGCGGGCGCGACTATGCTCGCCGCGCGGTGGAGATGATCGACGCCGACGCCTTGATCGTTCACCTCAACCCGCTTCAGGAGGCGGTCCAGAATGGTGGTGATCGGGACTGGCGCGGCGTGCTCGACGCCATCGAGCAGATCGCCGGCACGCTGGACGTCCCGCTGATCGCCAAGGAAGTCGGCGCCGGGCTGTCCGTCGGCGTGGCTCGCCGACTGATAGATGCCGGCGTGGCGATGCTCGACGTCGCAGGCGCCGGCGGTACCTCCTGGGCAGCGGTCGAGGGCGAGCGTGCCACGGAACCGCACCAGCGCGCCGTGGCGATGGCGTTCGCGGACTGGGGCATTCCCACCGCCGAGGCCGTTCGCGACATTCGCCGGGCCCTGCCGACGACGCCGCTGATTGCCTCCGGCGGCATCGCCGACGGCATTGATGCGGCCAAGGCGTTGGCGCTGGGCGCCGATCTCGTCGGCCAGGCGGCCGCGACACTTGCCGGCGCCACCGATTCCAGCGAGGCCGTCATTCGTCACTTCCGCATCGTCATCGATCAGTTGCGCATCGCCAGCTTCTGCACCGGCAGTGCCGATCTCGCCGCGCTCAAGCGCGCGCCGCTTCTCGAGCGGGAGGGGCGGGATTGAGTCACTACGCCGTCATCGCGCCCGCCCTCTATAGCCATTTCCAGGCGCTGCAGGCGCTGGCGGGCGTGTTGATCGATCGCGGCCATCGCGTCACCTTCATCCACCAGCAGGAAGCCCGCACGCTCGTCTGTGATGCTCGCATCGACTTCGAGCCGGTCGGCTTGCACACGCATCCCGCCGGCAGCCTGGCGCGCAGTCATCGGTTGGCCGCCAATCCGACCGGGGTGAGTTCTTCCGGGCTTTCGATCCGCCGCCTCATCGCCGACATGGCCGCGACGACCGACATGCTCTGCCGGGAGCTGCCGGACGCGCTCGAACGCCTCGGCGTGGACGGGATCATCGCCGATCAGATGGAGGCGGCCGGCGGCCTCGTCGCCGAGGCGATGTCGCTGCCGTTCGTGTCGGTGGCCTGTGCGTTGCCGATCAATCGCGAGCCGGCGCTGCCGCTGCCGGTGATGCCGTTTTGCTACGCCACCGACGAGCGCGCCCGGAAAATGTACGCGACCAGCGAGGCGATCTACGACCGATTGATGTGCCCCCACGCTCGCGTGATCGCGCATCATGCAAGCACCTTCGGCCTGTCGCATCGCACCGGGCTGCATGAATGTCTGTCGCCACTGGCCCAGATCAGTCAGACACCGGCAACGCTGGACTTCCCCCGCTACCGGCTGCCGACAAACTTCCATGCCGTCGGCCCGCTGCGCCGGACGAAAGGCGATACGGAAGCAACACGAGACGCCTGGCCGATCGACCCCGAACGCCCGTTCGTCTTTGCCTCGCTGGGTACGCTGCAAGGTCACCGCTACGGCCTGTTCAAAACCATCGCCCGCGCCTGCCGCCGTCTCGACGTCCAGTTGGCGATCGCGCACTGCGGCGGTTTGCCTCCTGCCCGGGCGGAGGCGCTGAAAGCCCACGGTGCCACCTTCGTCACCGATTTTGCCGATCAGCGCGCGACGCTGCGCCAGGCCCAGGCGGTGATCACCCACGGCGGCCTGAATACCGTCGTCGATGCAATCGCGACCTCGACCCCGATGCTCGTCATGCCGATCGCCTTCGATCAGCCCGGCGTCGCCGCCAGGCTGGCCTGGCACGGGCTGGGTCAACGGATTTCCCGCCGGAGCGGCAGTGGCCGTCTGGCGCGAGCGCTCGAGGCGCTGCTGACGGATGACGCCTGCCGTCAGCGCCTTACCGACGCGGCCATTTCGCTGCGGTCGGCCGACGGCGCCGAACGGGCGGCCGACATCGTCGAGCTGGCGCTCGGACCGGTACCGATGAAGGTAGCGTCATGAGTCGACCATGGGATCTCATTCTGGTGGGGGCTGGGCTTGCCAACGGCCTGATCGCATGGCGGCTGAAGCAGCGCCAGCCGGACCTCGCGATTCTGATGCTGGAAGCGGGGTCACACGCCGGCGGCAATCACACCTGGTCGTTTCACGGCACCGACCTCACGTCAGTTCAGCGTGATTGGCTCGCCCCGCTGGTGGCGCACCGCTGGTCCGGTTACGACGTGCGCTTCCCCGAGCTCACGCGAACGCTCCCCGGCGATTATCTCAGCATCACGTCGGAACGCTTCGCCGCGGCGCTGACGGACACCCTCGGCGACGATCTGCGCACCCACGCCCCGGTCGACGACGTCTCGCCGTGCAGCGTCACGCTTGCCGACGGGGAGCGACTCGAGGCGCACGCCGTGATCGACGGCCGCGGCTATCGCCCTTCACCGCATCTGACCATCGGTTTCCAGGCCTTCGTCGGCCAGCAGTGGCGGCTCGCCACGCCGCATGGTCTCGTCAGACCGACCCTGATGGATGCCACCGTCGACCAGCAGGGCGGCTATCGCTTCGTCTATACGCTGCCGCTGTCGCCGACCGAACTCCTGATCGAGGACACCCACTACGTCGATAGCGCCGGCCTCGATGCCGATCGCGCCCGCGCCAATCTCGTGCGCTACGCCGAGGCTCGGGGCTGGCAACGGCAGGCGCTGGTGCGGGAGGAGCAAGGCAGCCTGCCGATCACGCTGGCCGGCGACTTCGAGGCTTTCCGGGCGCCGCTGGCGAACCAGCCGGCCAGCGGCCTGCGTGCCGGGCTGTTTCATGCCACCACCGGTTATTCGCTGCCGACGGCCGCGGCGCTGGCGGATCGCATCGCCGAGCGCATGCCGCTCGGGGCACCAGCGCTGTCCGCGCTGATTCATCGCTTCGCCGCAACGCATTGGCGTCAGCAGCGCTTCTTTCGCATGCTCAATCGCATGCTGTTCCTCGCCGGCCGGCCCGACGAGCGCTTTCGCGTCATGCAGCGTTTCTACGGGCTCGACGCCGGGTTGATCGCGCGCTTCTACGCCGGCCAGTTGAAGCGTGCCGACAAGCTGCGAATTCTCGTTGGCAAACCGCCCGTCCCGGTCGTCGAAGCGGCCCGGGCGGTGCTGAAACGGACGCCGCGCCTGGATGATTTTCGATGATTCGGCCAAGGGCTTTTCAATGAAGAAAACGATCGTGATCGGCGCCGGCTTCGGCGGTCTGGCGCTTGCCATTCGCCTGCAGGCGGCGGGTATTCCCACGCTGTTGCTGGAGAGCCGCGACAAGCCCGGCGGGCGTGCCTACGTCTACGAGGACGAAGGCTTCACCTTCGACGCCGGCCCCACGGTGATCACCGACCCCAGCGCCATCGAGTCGCTGTTCACGCTTGCCGGCAAGTCGCTTTCCGACTACGTGGAGCTGTTGCCTGTCACGCCCTTCTACCGGCTCTGCTGGGAAACGGGGGAGGTGTTCGACTACGACAACGATCAGGCGAACCTGGAAGCGCAGATTCGCCGGCTCAACCCGAGCGACGTGGAAGGCTACCGGCGCTTTCTCGACTATTCCCGCGACGTGTTCCGGGAGGGCTACCTCAAGCTCGGCGCCAAGCCGTTCCTGTCGTTTCGCGACATGCTCAAGGCCGCGCCGCAGCTCACCCGATTGCAGGCGTGGCGCAGCGTCTACAGCATGGTATCGAGCTTCGTCGAGGACGAGCATCTGCGCCAGGCGTTCTCGTTCCACTCGCTGCTGGTGGGCGGCAATCCGTTCTCGACCTCGTCGATCTATACCCTGATCCATGCTCTCGAGCGCGAATGGGGCGTGTGGTTTCCCCGCGGCGGCACCGGTGCGCTGGTCAACGCGATGGTCAGGCTGTTCGAGGACATCGGCGGCGAGATCGCGCTCGACGCCAGGGTCGAACGGCTGGAGACCCAAGGCGATCGCATCAGCGCAGTCACGCTCGCGGACGGCCGTCGGCTCGAGGCGCGTGCGGTGGCCTCCAACGCCGATGTCGTCCACACCTACGAGACGTTGCTCGGCCATCACCCACGCGGCGCGAAGGCCACCGCGAGCCTCAAGCGCAAGCGAATGAGCAATTCACTGTTCGTGCTCTATTTCGGACTCGATCACAACCACACCCAACTGGCGCACCACACGGTCTGCTTCGGACCGCGCTATCGCGAGCTGATCGACGAGATCTTCAACAAGGACGCGCTGGCCGAGGACTTCTCGCTCTATCTGCATGCGCCCTGCGTCACCGACCCGTCGCTCGCCCCGCCGGGCTGCGGCGCCTACTACGTGCTGGCGCCGGTCCCGCACCTAGGCACCGCCGACCTCGACTGGGAGATCGAAGGCCCTCGGCTGCGCGAGCGGATCTTCGATTATCTGGAAGCGAACTACATGCCGGGCCTGCGCAGTCAGCTGGTGACCCACCGTCACATTACCCCGTTCGATTTCCGCGATACGCTGAATGCCTATCAGGGCTCGGCGTTTTCGGTCGAGCCGATCCTGACCCAGAGCGCCTGGTTTCGGCCCCACAATCGCGACAGCCGGATCGACAATCTCTACCTGGTCGGTGCGGGCACGCATCCTGGCGCGGGGATTCCCGGCGTCATCGGCTCCGCCCAGGCGACGGCCGGACTGATGATCGAGGATCTGGGCAAGCGAGAGGCGTCAACATGAGCGAGGCGCTGCTCGACCACGCGACCCGCACCATGGCGGTGGGCTCGAAGAGCTTCGCTACCGCTTCGAAGCTCTTCGAGCCGCGCACGCGGCGATCCGCGCTGATGCTCTACGCCTGGTGCCGTCACTGCGATGACGTGATCGACGGTCAGACGCTGGGCTTCGAGACGGACGCGGCGAGTCAGGACACGTCGGAGGCGCGACTCGAGCGGCTGCGGGAATCGACTCGGCTCGCCTACGCCGACGCCCCCATGAGCGAGCCGGCCTTTGCCGCGTTTCAGGAAGTCGCGCTGACCCACCAGATTCCCCAGTCGCAGGCGTTCGATCATCTGGAAGGCTACGCCATGGACGTACGCGGCGAGACCTATCCGCATCTGTCGGACACGCTGCGCTACTGCTATCACGTCGCGGGCGTGGTGGGGCTGATGATGGCGCGTGTCATGGGCGTGCGAGACGAAGCCGTGCTGGATCGTGCCTGCGACCTGGGCCTCGCCTTCCAGCTCACCAACATCGCCAGGGATATCGTCGACGACGCCCGGATCGGACGCTGCTATCTGCCGCTGGCCTGGCTCGACGAGGTCGGCATACCGCTCGATGAACTCACGGCGTCGCGCCATCGCGACCGCCTCGCCGTTCTCGCCAGCCGGCTGGTGGCCGTGGCGGAGCCCTACTACGACTCGGCGCGGGACGGGCTGCCCGCTCTACCGCTGCGTTCGGCCTGGGCGATCGCCACGGCGCGGGGCGTCTATCGGCGGATCGGCGTCAAGGTCGCCGGTGCTGGCAAAAACGCCTGGGATCGACGCCAGGGCACCGGCAAGGGAGAGAAGATCGGGTTGCTGTTGGCCGGGGCGGGGCAGGCGATCAGCGCTCGCGGACGGCGACCCGATCCTCGGCCCGCGCATCTCTGGCAGCGCCCTCGCTAGCGGACGATGGCCGACGGCGACGCAACTCCGCCTTCAGCTTGTCCGTCGGCGGCGCATAGAGAAAGCCGAAGGAGATTCCGTGCTCGCGCTCCTTGACGGCATGATGAAGGCGGTGGGCCTGGTAAAGGCGCTGGAGATAGCCGCGCCGCGGAATGTAGCGAAACGGCCAGCGCTTGTGCACCAGCCCGTCGTGAACGATGAAGTAGAGCAGCCCGTAGGCGGTCATGCCGGCACCGATCCACTGCAGCGGCCAGACGCCTTGGGTCCCCAGTGCGATGAGCACGATGGCGATGGCGGCGAAGACCACGGCGTAGAGATCGTTCAGCTCGAACCGTTTTTGGTGCGGCTCGTGATGCGAGCGATGCCAGCCCCAGCCAAAGCCGTGCATGACGTAGCGATGGATCAGCGCCGCCGCGATCTCCATGCCCGCAACGGTCAATATCAGGATCAGGCTGTTCAGTAGCACAGGCACGCTCCGGGCGCGGGGATATGGCCAAGCTTAATGCATCCGAACGTGGATGCCATGGACGACATTCGATCGATGGCCGTCAGGAATCGACTGGTATTGGCCGGCGGCATCAATCGTCGTCTTCGCGCTTGCGGCGCTGCTTTCGGTTACGCCGATAACGTCGCACCAGCGCCAGCCAGGCCGCGGTCGCCAGCATCAGCGCCAGCATCACCCCCTGCCAGGGCCTGGCACCGTCTCCCATCACCGTTTCCAGGGTGATGATCAGAATGAATCCGATCGCCTGGCTGGCGATCGCGATCCGACGCAGACCGTCTCTTGGCCCTGCTCCCGCCATGATCTCTCCTCGTAAGATGCTTCGCGCCCGTATCCGAGTCCGCGACGCCCGGACCCACGCCGAGGCAGTGTAACGCCAATGCCGGAACACGCCGAACCGTTCAGTGCTTAAGGCCGCACGCGGTTTACGCTAGAATGCGTCGCCCATTCGATCCGTTCCCGCAGCGTACACACGACCGAGGCACCATGAGCGACTTCTCTCCCGGCCAGCGTTGGATCAGCGACGGCGAAACCGAGCTTGGACTCGGCACCATTCTCACCGTCGATGCACGCAGCGTCACCGTGCTGTTCACCGCCAGTCAGGAAACCCGTACCTACAGCGCCCGTCAGGCACCGCTGACCCGCGTGGTGTTCGGCCCCGGTGATCGCATCGACACCGCCGACGGCGACCAGTTGACCGTCGAGCGTATCGAAGAACGCGATGGCTGCGTGATCTACCACGGCCAGACCGATGACGGCGAATCCGTGTCGCTCAGCGAAGCCAGGCTCTCCGACAACATGCGCTTCCATCAGGCACAGGATCGTCTGCTGACCGGCCAGGTCGACCGCAACGACTGGTTCCAGTTGCGCTATCGCTCGCTGCATCACCACCAGCGCATCGCCCGTAGCCCCGCACTGGGCCTGGCCGGGCCGCGCATCGATCTGATTCCGCACCAGCTCTATATCGCCGACGAAGTCTCCCGGCGCCATGCCCCGCGCGTTCTGCTGGCCGACGAAGTCGGCCTGGGCAAGACCATCGAGGCCGGGCTGATCCTGCATCGCCTGCTGCTGACCGGGCGCGCCAGCCGGGCGCTGATTCTGGTGCCCGCCAGCCTGACCCACCAATGGCTGATCGAATTGCTGCGCCGCTTCTCGCTTTCGGTCACGCTGCTGGACGAAGCCCAGAGCGAAGCGTTCGACGAGGACAACCCCTTCGACAGCGGCCAGTGCATCCTGGCCAGCCAGGAGTGGCTGTTCGCCAACCCGCATCGCCAGCGTCAGGCCGAGAGCGCCGAGTGGGATCTGCTGATCGTCGACGAGGCGCACCATCTCGACTGGACGCCACAGGCAGAAGGCCCGGGTTATGCCTGCGTCGAGCGCCTGTCGAAGCATATCGCCGGTCTTCTGCTGCTGACCGCGACACCGGAGCAGATGGGTCTGGAGAGCCACTTCGCCCGGCTGCGCCTGCTCGACCCCGACCGCTATCACGATCTCGAACGCTTCCGGGAAGAAGAAGCCGGTTATACCGCCGTGGCCGAAGCGATCGAGGCACTCGAGCGGCTGCCGGGCGATGCCGCCGACCGCGACCGTCTCGGCGCCATCATCGATGACGGCGACAGCCGCGCGCTGCTCGACACCCTGCTGGACGCCGAAAGCGACGAGGCCCAGCGCGACAGCGCCCGCCGCCAGCTGCGCGAACAGCTGCTGGATCGCCACGGCACCGGCCGGGTCATGTTCCGCAACAGCCGCCGTCATGTCGGCGGCTTTCCCGAGCGCCACCTGCACGTTGCCTCGCTGGCGATGCCGACGGCCTACCAGGATCAGTTCGAGGAGCTCAGACAGGGCAACGATCACTTCGCCGCCCGCCTGACCGCCGCGGACCTGAGCACGCACGACGCCCGCCTCTATCCCGAAGCGGCCTATCGCGCCCTGCACGATGCCGCGATCCAGCATGACACGCCCTGGTGGCGTTTCGATCCCCGCGTCGAGTGGTTGATCGGCCAGCTCGAGGCACTGGGCAACCAGCAGAAGGTGCTGGTGATCGCCCACTGGCGCCAGACCGCCGTGGACCTGGCCGAGGCGCTGCGCGTGCGCGCCGGTATCCAGGCGCCGGTCTTCCACGAAGAGATGAGCCTGGTCGAACGCGACCGTGCGGCCGCCGCCTTTGCCGACGACGATGGCGGCTGTCAGGTGCTGATCTGCTCGGAAATCGGCTCCGAAGGGCGCAACTTCCAGTTCTGCCATCATCTGGTGATGTTCGATCTGCCCTGGCATCCCGATCTGCTCGAGCAGCGCATCGGGCGACTCGATCGTATCGGCCAGTTGCACCCGATCGATATCCACGTGCCGGTGATCGAGAAAAGCCCCACCGCCACGCTGCTGCGCTGGTATCACGATGGCCTCGCCGCGTTCGAGGCACCGCACGCGGCGGGCGGCGACGTCCTCGAGGCTTTCGGCGATGCGCTGCGTGAAAGTCTCGATGACGACTATCGCGATGACGGCTCTCTCGATGACGACTCTCTCGATGAAAACAGCGGCCTTGATTCGCTGATCGCAGAGACCCGCACCTTCAACGACGCTCGTCTGGCCGAGCGCGAAGCGGGCCGCAATCGTCTGCTGGAGTGGAACGCCTGCCGCCCCGAGCGGGCGGATGCCGTGATCAGCGCGATCGTGGAGCAGGACAACGACAGCGCCCTGCCCCGCTACGTCGATCAGGCTCTGGACATCTTCGGCGTCGATAGCCGGGATCTCGGCAACGGTCAGATGCATCTCACGCCCGGCTCGCACATGATCGACAGCCTGCCGGGGCTGGCCCAGGGCGACGAGGGGTTCACCGTGACCTACTCGCGCACCCAGGCGCTGGCGCGTGACGATATCCAGCGTCTCTCCTGGGAGCATCCGCTGGTGACCACGGTGATGGAGCGCATTCTCGACTCCAGCCTGGGCAACACCGCCCTCGCCCTGCTCAAGCATCCCAACATTCCCGGCGGCCGGCTGATGCTGGAGCTGATCTTCCGCACGCACTGCCCGGCGCCCAAGCGGCTGCAACTGGGCCGCTTCCTGCCGGATACCGGCATTCGCGTGCTGCTCGACGAGAGCGGCGCCAACCTGTCGGATAAGGTCACCTTCAGCGGGCTCTCCCGCAACCTGCAGCGAGTCAAGAAAGGCGTCGCGCGCGAGCTGCTGAAATCCCGGCATGACGCGTTGCGCGAGCTGCTGAAGAAGGGCGAGCAGGAGGCCCAACGCGAATTGCCGTCGCTGGTCGAACGCGCTCAGCAGGAGATGCGGGAGACGCTCGATCTGGAGCTGTCGCGTCTCAAGGCCCTTGCCCAGCACAACGGCGCTATTCGCGACGACGAGCTGCAGGCCCTGAAAGACGAACGTCGCGCCCTCGATACCGCCATCGAAAGCGCGTCGCTGCGCCTCGACGCGGTGCGCGTGATCGTCACCGTCGACAAGGATGCACGCTAGTTCGCCAGCGCATCGAGGATCCGCGTCCGCGGCAAGCCGCGGGCGCTCTCAATGCGACACGATTGCCGCCAGGGCGTCGTCCAGCGTCGGATAGCGAAAGGTGAAGCCGGCCTCCTGGAAGCGCCTGGGACGCATGCAAGCGCCAGTCAGAAGCAGGCGCGACATCTCCCCCAGTCCGAGTTTCAGCAGCGGCGCGGGCACGAACAGCGCCGCCGGCCGATGCAGGTGTCGTCCCAGCGCCCTGGTGAACTCGGCATTGGTCACCGGTTGCGGCGCGGAGCCGTTGAACGGGCCGCTGAGCATGGTTTTCTCGAGCAGAAACTCGATCATGGCGACCAGATCCTCCCGATGAATCCACGGCATGTACTGGCGCCCATCCCCCAGGCGACCGCCCAGCCCCAGCTTGAACGCCGGCATCATCTTGGCCAGGGTGCCGCCGCCGGCATCCAGCACCAGCCCGGTACGCAGACAGGCCACCCTTACCCCGAAAGCTTCGGCCTTGAGCGCCTCCGCCTCCCAGGCCTGGCACAGGCGGTGGGCGAATTCGTCGTGGGGTGGCGTCTCCTCGGTCACGTCACGATCGCCCTGATCGCCGTAGTAGCCCATGGCCGAGCCGGAGACGAGCACTTCCGGCGGCTGTTCCCGCCGCGCCAGCTCCTCGCATAGCGCGACGACGTCGCGTGTCGCGTGGCGGCGCGATTCGACCAGCCGGGTCTTCTGCGGGTCGCTCCAGCGCCGGTCGGCAATCGGTTCCCCGGCCAGATTGACGATGGCCTCCGGTAGAGACGATGCAAAATCCATGGCATCGTCACCGATGCGCACGCTCTGCGGCAACTGCCGGCGAGCCCGTTCCGGGTCGCGAGAGATCACCATGACGTCGTGGCCGGCCGCCAGAGCCCGCTCGACCAGTCGACGTCCGACGAATCCCGTACCGCCCGTGATCAATAGACGCATGATGGATGCTCCAAGTTATACGGATATTGTACAATACGTTGAGTCTGGCCATCCGACGGCGAGCCGTCCCAGCGCGTCCTTTCCATGGTCGCGTGACAACTCGACTCCGCCCCCGGCATTCAACCCCTTTTCAGGGAGCAGCATGACACAGTCCGCCATGATTCTGCTGGCCCACGGTTCCAGCGATGCTCGCTGGCGTGCCCCGTTCGAAACGCTGGAGCAGAACCTGCAGCCTAGCGACGGCAAGCCTGTCGTTCTCGCTTTCACGGAGTTGAGCGAGCCTTCACTCGAGCCCCGGGTGGCCGAACTGGCAGCGCAAGGCATCTCGCGAATAGAGATCCTGCCGCTGTTCTTCGCGGCGGGCCGGCACCTGCGAGAAGGCGTTCCCGGCCAGCTCGAGGAGATCGCTCGGCAACATCCGGTTTCGCTGCATCTGCTGGATCCGGTCGGCCAGCACCCGGCTTTCGTCGACGCCCTCGCCAGTATCGTCGAATCGCAGGCGCAGGATCTGTAAAACCTGTCTACGTCTTACATGGATATTGTACAAACCACTTGAAACGTACAATATCTTCACCCATCCTTGAGGTATCGAGACGGTAGTATCCGTCTCGTCACGACTCGTCGAAGTCATCGCTCTCTAGCGATCGTCACCGAACCGAGGTGACGTCCTCAAGGCATCAGGGCACTATCGCAGGTTACACCGGTGCGGATCGCGACAGATGACCGTAACCGACGTCCTGACACTTTCGAAGCCGTAGTGATGACTCGCAGCATTGACATGACCTATCTCATTCGACGAGACGGCGCACGCAGAGACCTCGCAGGAGGACTTGCATGACTTACAAGGCAATGGATTCCAGTGCCGCGCCGCTCTACCCGATTCGTGAAGTATCGCGCCTCACTGGAGTCAACTCCGTCACTTTACGTGCCTGGGAGCGCCGCTACGGCCTGATCCGTCCCCAGCGCACGCCAAAAGGCCACCGGCTCTATGGCCGTGACGATATCGAGCGCGTCGAGCGCATTCTGCAGTGGCTCAACCGGGGCGTCCCGGTCAGCCAGGTACGGGAACTTCTGGATCAGCCGGAAGCGGTCGAGACGCCGGCGCCGCAGATGGGAGACTGGGCCAGCCAGCGCCAGCATCTGATCCACGCCGTGGAGTCTCTCGACACTGGCCGGCTGGAAGTGCTGTTCAACCAGAGCCTGTCGCTGTATCCGGTCAGCCTGTGTATCGCGGAACTCTGGCAGCCCGTCATCTCGCAGCTGGAAGAGCGCTGGGGCGACCAGTTCGGCGCCACGCTCCAACGCCGGGTGCTGGAGACTTTCCTGCGTACGCGGATCGGTACCCGGATCTACCACACCAACCAGTTGAGCAATGCGGGGGAGATATTGGTCGCCCGATTGCCGGACGACAGCAGCGGATTCTGGGCGCTGCTGATGGGCTTGGCCGCATCCGCCGCAGGCTATCGCGTCCAGCTGATCGATGGTGATCTGCCGCTGAGCGAATTTCCGTTGGCCGTCGAGCGTCTCGGCGCCAAAGCGCTGCTGCTCGCCAGCAGCCACGCAGAGCGCAGTGATGTCATTCGACGCCAGCTGCCGCGGCTTGCCGAACAGTCCCAGGCGCCGGTATGTCTGGTCGGGCCCGTCGCCCGCATCCGGGCCAGCGATTTCGAGAACACTTCGGTCGCCGTGCTGGGAGAGGACATGAGCCAGGCGTTGAGCCGGATGCGAGCGACGATCGAAGCCGGCAGTTGAGCCGGGCATGGACGCACGGCGCGATCGTCAGGTCCGCCGTGACAGCGCAATAGGGTGAATAGCCCGCGACGCAGGGACGCGTCGCCCAGTCATCGGTAACAGGGACGTGTCTATGTCGCCCACGCAACTCGTCTGGTTTCGCAACGACCTGAGAACGTTCGACCACTCCGCATTGAGCGCAGCTGCCAGCAAGGGTCCGGTGATCGGCATCTATCTCGCCTGTCGTCACCAATGGCGCAGTCACGATCATGGTGCCAGCAAGATCTCGTTTCTGCATCGCGGCGTCATCGCGCTACGGAAAGCGCTGGCCGAACTCGATATCCCGCTGCTCTACCGCGATATCGGCGACTTTGATGCGGCGCCCAAGGCACTGCTGGAAGCAGCCAGGCGTTACGAGGCGCAAGCGCTCCATTTCAACCGCGAGTATCCGCTGGATGAGCGGGAGCGTGACGCCAGGGTCTCCGAGGCGTTCGCTCACGAGGGGCTCGCGGCCCATGGCTACACCGACTCTATTGCCTTCGAGCCGGGCGAGTTGCTGACGGGTCAGGGCGAGTACTACAAGGTCTTCACCCCGTTCGCCAAAGCCTGGCACCAGCGCGTCACCGCAGACCAGCTGGCGTTGCGTGAAACGCCACAGCGCCAGGCCAGGCTGGAGATTTCCAGCGATTCGATTCCCGAGCTACCCGAGCGGGATCGCTCCGCCGTGGTCTTCACCGACTCTGCCAGCGCAGAAGATGAGCCCTGGCCGGCTGGTCAGGAGGCCGCCGCCGACCGGCTGTCCCGATTCCTGCAGCAGCGGGCGCGCCGTTACAATGATGATCGCGACTTCCCCGCCATCGCCGGCACCAGCGAACTCTCCGCCTACCTTTCGGCCGGGATGATCTCCCACAGGCAGTGCCTGCAGGCCGTGATGGCCCATAACGGCGGCCATCTCGGCGATGGCGACGCCGGTCTGACGAGCTGGGTCAACGAGCTGATCTGGCGCGAGTTCTACCAGCACATTGCCGTCGGCTTTCCCCGCGTCTGTCGCCATCGCCCGTTCAAGCTCGCAACCGACAGGTTGAGCTGGCGCCACAGCGACAGGGATTTCGAAGCGTGGTGCGAGGGCCGCACCGGATTCCCGCTCGTCGATGCCGCCATGCGCCAAATGGTCACGACCGGCTGGATGCACAACCGGCTACGCATGGTAACGGCCATGTTCCTGAGCAAGCATCTGCTGCTCGACTGGCGCCGCGGCGAAGCCTTCTTCATGCAACACCTGGTGGATGGCGATTTCGCATCGAACAACGGCGGCTGGCAGTGGGCAGCCTCGACCGGCACCGATGCCGCCCCCTATTTCCGGATATTCAATCCGACCACCCAGTCCCGGCGTTTCGATCCGGAGGCCGAATTCATCGCCCGCTGGCTGCCGGAGCTCGCCGGCCTGCCGGCCAAATCCCGCCATCAGCCCAACGCGGAGCAGCGCCGCCAAACGGGTTATCCGCCAGCGATCGTCGATCATGGACGCGCCAGAGAGCGGGCCCTGGAGGCATTCAAGAACTTGGGCTAATGCTGGTCTCAGTGGTGTCTACATGCGTCCACCGCGCGGTCGACGCCTTGCCGAAGAGGGCATGCACGCTTTTACGGAACGACGCGAACGGCGGCGTCACTTCAGGACTGGACGCTTTCCACTGCCTCGCGCAGCCGGCTTTCCACCTCGTCGGCCGGCTGGGGCCGGGCATAGAGATAGCCCTGTACGTGGCGGCATCCTCTGGCCAGCAGGAAATCCCGCTGCTCGGCGGTTTCCACGCCTTCGGCGATCACGTCCATGTGCAACCCCTGCGCCATTGCCAGTACCGCCGAGGTGATCGCGGCGTCGGCATGATCGTGGGGCAATGCCCGGATGAACTCTCGATCCAGTTTCAGCTTGTCGATCGGCAGACGCTTGAGATAAGCCATCGACGAATAGCCCGTGCCGAAATCGTCGATCGCGATCTGCAGACCTTCCTGCCGCAACGCCTCCAGTCGTGACGAGATATCGCCGGCACGCTCGTCGATCAAGACGGATTCGGTCAACTCCAGGCCGAGCAGCTGAGCCGGCACTCGATACTGTGCCAATGTCGAGATCAGGTGGGATTCCAGGTCGCCCTGAATCAGTTGCAGCGCCGAGAGATTGACCCAGATGGGCACGACTTCCAGCCCCAGCCCTCGCCAGGTCGCCAGCTGCGCCACGGCCTGGTCGATGACCCAGCCTCCCAGCGCCGGCATCAGGCCATAGCGCTCCGCCAGCGGAATGAACTCGCTCGGCAGGATCAGGCCATGCTCGGGGTGATGCCAGCGCAGCAACGCTTCCATCCCCACCATTTTGCCGTCGTCCAGCCGGTGCTGAGTCTGGTAATAGATTTCCAGCTGCGATCCATGGGCCAGCGCCTGGCGTAGTTCGTTGAGAATGGTCAGATGGCGATCGGTTTCGACTTCCAGGGAAGGACGAAAGCGTCGATCATGATTGCTGCCGTGACGTTTGGCGCTGTAAAGCGCGGATTCGAGCCGCTGGAACAGCACATTGGGGTCGGTGCCATCTTCCGGCGCCCGGCAGCTGCCGATGGTCAACCCCAGATGCAGCGGCCTCTCCTCGATCTCGAACGGCTCGCTCAGCTGCTCGCGCAGGCTCGCGACCCATTGCTCATGATCGTCGAATGTCGTGGTGCGGATGACCATGAATTCGTCACCGCCCAACCGTCCGACGACACCACCGACGATGTGATCGGCCAGGCGCTGGCCGAAGCGCGACAGCAGGCGATCTCCGTTCTCGACGCCCAGGTTATCGTTGATCGCCTTGAAGGCATCGATATCGATCAGTGCCAGGTCCAGCCCTTCTCCGGCGCGCAGATGCTGCAAGCGAGACGCCAGCAGGTCGTGCAGACGTCGCCGATTGGGCAAGCCGGTCAGCGGATCCTCGAACCCGATACGACTCAGATCCTGCTCTCGTGCCTTGTGCCGGCTGATATCGGTGAACAGCCCCACATAATGGGAAACCCGGCCCTTGTGATCCTGAAAGGCCTGAACCCGCAACCATTCGGGGAACTGGTCGCCGTACTTGCGCTGGTTCCAGATCTCGCCTTCCCAGCGGCCGGTGCTTTTCAGCGTTTTCCAGTAGAGATCGTAGAACGCCTTGTCGTGACGCCCCGACGACAGTACGGAGGGATCATGACCCCGGATTTCCTCCAGCGTGTAACCGGTGATCTGAGTGAATGCGGGATTGACGGCCACGATACGATTGGCAGTATTGGTAATGATCACGCCATCCTGTGAAAGCCCGAGCGCGTGCTCGCTGAGGCGGCGACGTTGATGTTCGAGCCGGATCTGGCGCCAGCCATCGAGCATGCCAATGATCACCACCGCCAGCGCTGCCAGCCTCAGCCCCAGTATGGGCAGCACGCTGGCAGCAGCCAGAGCCGCCAGGGCCAACCAGATCAGCGGTCGATTCAGCGTAAAGAAAGGCCACATAGGTTGTCGTTTGTCGTCGTCATCGTTTGACTGGCGGCTATTGCAGAGCCCCCCATTTCCGTCCGCATCATGCCCCGGGGGCATTCGCCAGGGCAAGCTTCACTCCGATCATTGCGCCACAGGTAGCACAAGACTAGGCTTTGGCTGGCGTGCAATCAGCGCGCGCAGCCATTAGACTGGCCGCGCCTTGCAGACGACGAGGCAAACTCTATTTTCGATTCTCGGAACGATCCAGTGACCAGACAGCACTCTTTCAGCCAAGACGATCTGCTGAAATGCAGCCGGGGGGAACTGTTCGGCCCCGGTAACGCCCAACTGCCCGCTCCCAACATGCTGATGCTCGACCGCATCACGCAGATCAACGAGGAAGGCGGCAAGTACCAGAAGGGCGAAATCATCGCCGAGCTGGATATCCATCCGGACCTGTGGTTCTTCCAGTGTCATTTCCCTGGTGACCCGGTGATGCCCGGCTGTCTCGGCCTGGACGCCATGTGGCAGTTGGTCGGCTTCCATCTCGGCTGGCTGGGCAACCCCGGTCGTGGTCGGGCCCTGGGTTGCGGCGACGTCAAGTTCTCCGGACAGATCCTGCCAAGCGCGGGCCAGGTTACGTATCATATCGAGATCAAGCGCGTGATTACCCGGCGCCTGGTACTTGGCATCGCCGATGGCACGCTGTCGGTCGACGGTCAGGCCATCTACGAGGCCAAGGACTTGCGTGTCGGCCTGTTCACCAATACTGAGAAATTCTGAGCGGGAGGCTTCCATGAAACGAGTGGTAGTCACCGGCCTGGGCATCGTTTCCTGCCTGGGCAACGACGCCCAACAGGTACTCGACTCTCTGCGTCAGGGGCGCTCCGGCATTCGCTTCAAGCCGGAATATGCCGAACTTGGCTTTCGCAGCCAGGTTGCCGGCGTCGTCGATATCGACATCGAATCTCTGGTCGATCGCAAGCAATTGCGCTTCATGGGCGATGCAGCCGCCTACGCCTATATCGCCATGCAGCAGGCGATCGACGATGCCGGGCTCGAGGCCAGCGACATCTCCAGCCCGCGCACCGGCCTGATCGCGGGTTCCGGCGGCGCGTCCAGCGCCAACCAGGTCGAAGCCGCCGATGTGATGCGGGAAAAAGGTCTGCGCCGTGTCGGCCCCTACCGCGTGACGCGCACCATGGGCAGCACGGTTTCGGCTTGTCTGTCGACGCCGTTCAAGATCAAGGGCGTCAACTACTCGATCTCCTCTGCCTGTGCCACCTCGGCCCACTGCATCGGCAGTGCCGTGGAACAGATCCAGATGGGCAAGCAGGACGTGGTCTTCGCCGGCGGCGGCGAGGAAGAGCACTGGACGCTGTCCTGCCTGTTCGACGCCATGGGTGCGCTGACCACCCATTACAACGACACGCCGGAAAAGGCCTCGCGCCCCTACGACGTGGATCGTGACGGCTTCATCATCGCTGGCGGTGGCGGCATGCTGGTGATCGAAGAGCTCGAACACGCCAAGGCTCGCGGCGCCAAGATCTACGCCGAGATCACGGGCTACGGCGCGACGTCCGACGGCCACGACATGGTCGCCCCTTCCGGCGAAGGCGCGGCACGCTGCATGCGCCAGGCGCTCGCAGGACTGGAAGGCAAGGTCGACTACATCAATACCCACGGCACCTCGACGCCGGTAGGCGATGTGGCCGAGCTCAAGGCCATCCGTGAGGTATTCGGCGACACCACGCCGGCAATGAGCTCGACCAAGTCGCTGACGGGTCACTCGCTGGGCGCGACCGGCGTGCAGGAAGCGATCTACGCGCTGCTGATGATGCAGAACCGGTTCATCTGCGCGTCGGCCAATATCGACACGCTCGACGAACAGGCCAACGGTTTCGATATCGTTCGCCAGCGTCGCGATGATGTCGACGTCAAGCGCGTGCTGTCCAACAGCTTCGGCTTCGGTGGCACCAATGCCTGCCTGGTACTGGATCGCTTCGAAAGCTGATCGCTGGCGTCATCGTTGCCAATGCAAAAGGCGTCCCGCGGGGCGCCTTTTTTTGGCTCGTTTTCCATCCATCCCAGCGAATCGGGTCAGGACGGCAGCTCCGCTGGCGGAGCTTTCTCCGGCAGCGGTGGACGCGGCACTTCGGATATCTCGTCGAGGGTGCGCTCGATCCAGGCTTCCAGCTCCGTCATCACCTCTTCGGGGCTGCGGCCGACAGTCCCGATCGGCTCGCCCACGACCACATTGAGCACGCCAGGCTGCTTGACCCAATGGCGACCCCAGCGCTCGCCGGCATTGTGAGCGACGGGCAGCACCGGAACGCCGGTACGACACGCGATCACCGCACCGCTCTTGTTGAAGCGACGTCGCTGTCCCGGCGGTACGCGCGTCCCTTCGGGAAAGATCAGTACCGACAGCCCTTCTTCCAGACGCTGCTTGCCATGAGAAAGTACCTGGCGCATGGCGGCCGACGGCTTCGAGCGATCCAGCGGGATTGGCCGCAGCAGACGCACGCCCCAGCCGAATAGCGGAATCTCGAGCAGCTCCTTCTTGAGCACGGTGCAGATCGGTGTCTTGAGCAGCTGCAGATAAACCGTTTCCCATTCGCTCTGGTGATTGGCCAGGACCACGCAGGGCCCCTCGGGAACCCGCTCACGGCCTCGAATGTGGTAGCGAATGCCGCAAGTCAAGGAGAGCCACTTGATGATGAACCGGTTATGCCAATTGAACAGGCGGAACCGCGAGCGGGTCGGCAGGGCGAAACCGATGGGCAACATCAGCAAGCCGGATACGAGGATCGCCAGGAAATAACCGATATAGAAGATCACACTACGAAAGACTTTCATGCGCGGGACGTTTCCCTTTTGCGACTGTCTCGGCTGCCGTTATCGGCCTCATCACGATCGGGATAGTGCTGCTGGCACCAGGCATCCAGCATCAGCCCCAGCTCCAGCCGCCAAGACTTCTGATGAATACCGAAGACATCGAGCAGCCGACGACAGTTGAGCACGCGTCGCAGCGGGGTGTCGTGGTGTTGGTTGAGCGCCAGCAACTCACCCGGCGCCGGCGAGGCCCCGACGCCTTCGAGGCGTGTCGCCAGCTGTGTCCGGACCACAGAGCAGAAAGTGAACACGCTGACGGGTTCCGTACCGCAGAGATGATAGGTGCCCCAGGCGCCGGCACCGCTATCGAGCTGCAGCAGCACGCCCGTCAGCGCGCGCGCGGCGGCTGTCACCGATGTCGGACAGAGCACCAGATCCTGGGCCGCGCGAACCGACTCGCCGCGCATCAGCGATTCGATCAGTTCGCTCAACCAGGCGCCTTCGCCTTCGAGCCCGAACAGCGGCCCCAGGCGCAGGATCAGATGCTGGGGATGGCGGCGCACGTGTTCGCCGACCGAGATCAGTCGGCGCAATGCCTCATCCCGCGGTCGTGGCAGAACGTCCTCGTCGATCGGGCCTTCCGCCCCATCCTCGTAGAGCGTGTCCGAGACGCACCAGATCAGCGGAATCCGGCGAGCCTGGCACGCTTCGAGCAGCGCTTCGACCTGACTGGCGTGGGCATAGACCACCGCCGGTTCGCAGCGACCAGGATCCGCCAGCGGCGGCACGATCACGGCATCCGGACCGATCGTGGCCAGCACATCGGCATCCACCAGCTCCGGTGCCGGCCAATATTCGATATCGCTACGCTGCACAGCCACATCGCGCAGCGCCAGACTCAAACAGTGCTCTGCTTGCAACACCAGACACTTCACGATGGCACCTCGACACGTATCATCGCTTTGGAATCCTTACTCATTGGGAGAATCATATTTCCATTGTCGGTATCGGCACTATGATAATGAAAGCCGCGACAACGGAAGCACTGATAATCAGGGTATCGATAGTGACAGACATTGATATTGACGGACATCGGTACCGGCACACTTCGCTAGTCTATGGAGGGTCATCATGAACAAGGACGTCACTGTGGCTTGGGAGGTCGGCGCCGAACTCGGCGAAGGCCCCATCTGGTCCGATAGCCTTCAAGCTCTGCTGTTCGTCGACATCCGGCAGGCCAGACTGCATGCCTATCACCCCGACAATGGCGAGCGCCAGAGCTGGGATCTCGAAGAAGCCTGCTGCTGGCTGCTCCCCCGCGAGGACGGCGGCTTCGTTGCCGGCTTGCATTCCGGTGTGGCTGAACTCGACCTCGATGCCGATGGCCCTCGTATCGGCAAGAGACTCACACCCATCAAATGGCTGCCGGACGGCGATCGCCTCAACGACGCCAACAGCGATGCCCACGGCCGGCTGTGGTTCGGCTCCATGGATAATGCCGAAGCCGAGATTCACGGCTTCCTGTTCCGCCTCGACAGCCGCGGGCTGGTCGAGATGGACAGCGAATACCACGTGACCAACGGCCCCGCCATCAGCCCCGACGGTCGCACACTTTATCACAACGACAGTGCGCGCCAGATCGTCTTCGCCTTCGATCTCGACGACGACGGCGAGCTGTCGAACCGCCGCGAGCACATTCGCCTGCCGGAGGGCGCCGGCTATCCGGATGGCATGACCTGCGATCGCGAAGGCGGGTTATGGATCGCCCTATGGGATGGCGGCCGCATTGCCCGCTACCGCGCCGATGGCTCGCTCGATCGCGAAGTCACGCTCCCGGTTTCCCGCCCCACCTCCTGCATCTTCGGCGGCGATGCGCTGGATCGTCTCTTCGTCACTTCGGCAGCCACCGGCTGCGACGACGAACCACTGGCCGGTGCGCTGTTCGAGGTCGATGTCGAGATCGGCGGTATCGCGACCACGCCCGTGGTCATGCCCAACGATTCGACACTCTAAGCCGGCCGTCACGCCACGCTCGGTTTCGCCAGCACCCGCCGGTAGAAACCGAAACACACGGCAACGAACACGATCAGCCCCAACCACCGGGCGGTGTCGGCGAAGCCGTCGCCGACCAGCGCCAACGGTGCCGGTGCTCCACTCAACCCAATGATACCGGCCATCAGCACGCCCACCAGGCTCTCGCCGACGATCATTCCGGAGGCAAGCAACACGCCGCGCTGGCGAGGCCGCGTCGAGGCGTGCTCGATGTCTTCGCCGCGTGCCAGTGCACGGGCGCGCAGACGGCGATCTATCGCCCAAGCGAGTACGGCACCGATCACCAGCGGCATGTTGACGCTCGGCGGCAGATAGATGCCGATGCCTACGGCCAGTACCGGCAATCGCGCTATCCCGCCACGCTTGCGCAGAAACTCGTCGACGGCGATCAGCACGACACCGATGGCCAGGCCGATGAGGATCATCGTCCACTCCAGATCGTGGGAGAACACCCCGCGCACGATGGCGGTCATCAGCGATGCCTGCGGCGCTGCCAGCGCCTGGGACGGATCCATGCCTTCCCGAGGCATCGCCCCCACGAATCCATAGGCGTTATAGAGCAGCGACAGCACTGGCGGAATCACCGCCGCGCCCACCAGGCAGCCGATGATCAGTGCCGCCTGCTGCCGCCAGGGGGTGGCACCGACCAGATATCCCGTCTTGAGATCCTGCAGGTTGTCGTTGGAGATTGCGGCCACGGCAAGAATGACGGAGGTCACGAACAGCGCCAGCGCGGTAGGCAGCATTCGCGCGACCTCGGGATCCAGCGCATCGAAGGCGTCGCTGACAGCGGTAAAGCCGAGCAGCAACAGCGATACCAGAATCACCGCCACGATACCGATCCCCGAAATCGGACTGCTCGAAGAGCCCACCAGACCCGCCATGTAACCGCAGGCTGCCGCGATCAGAAAGCCGAACATGCCGGCGAACAGCACGCTGCCCAGCGTCAGCGTCCAGAACGCACCGCCGGCCAATTCCGGTGCCGCGTCATGCAGAAAGATCGCGAATACCGCGGTCAGCAGCAGTAATAGCACGCCGGTGAGTGACATGATGATCGCCGCCGGCAGGTCACGTTCGGTGCGCGGCTGTTCGCTGAAGGCACCATGATCCCCTCGCATCGCCCCGAACGAAGTACGAATGCCGATCACCATTGGCTTGAACAGCGTTGCCAGGGTCCATACCGCCGCGATGCCGATGGTGCCGGCGCCGATGAAACGCACCTTGTCCGACCATAGCGCCATACCGGCATCGGCCAACGACTGACCGGCTTCCGGCGGGGTGACGCTGGTCAGCCAGGGCACCGCGACACCCCAGGCGATCAGCGTACCGATCAGTATCGCCACGCCACCCACGATACCGACCAGATAGCCTGCACCGACCAGCGCCAGCGAAAATCCGGTAGAGAGCTGAAATGCCGCACGTCCGGCCGAGAACCAGACGCTGACGCTGTCCGCCAATATCCGCAATCCGCCACTGGCGATCGAAAACACTGCCGCAACGATGCCGCCCAGCAGGATTTCTCGAGCTCCCGGCCCCTCATCGTCCGCGACGTCGTGGTGATCGCCATCTTCCGCGCTACGCTCCACCTTCCGATGCCGCGAATCGCGGCTACCGACTTCGAGAATCTCGGCGGCGGCGATGCCTTCGGGATAGGGAAGATCACTCTGCACCACCATCACCCGGCGCAGCGGAATCGTGTAGAGCACCCCGAGTATGCCGCCAATGGCGCAGATCGCCGTGGTCTGCCAGAACGGAAACCCCTGCCAGTAGCCGATCATCAGCAGCCCCGGCAATACGAAGATGATCGCCGACAGCGTTCCCGCCGCGGAAGCCTGGGTCTGGACCATGTTGTTCTCGAGCTTGTTGGCACCGGCCACACGCCGCAACACCGCCATCGAGATCACCGCAGCAGGAATCGCCGAGGCAAATGTCAGCCCGACCTTCAGGCCGAGGTAGACGTTCGATGCAGTGAACAGCAGCGTAATGATGGCACCGAGGATGATGCCTCGCAGCGTCAACTCGGGAAGGCGAGCTTCATCTGGAATGCGTTGTGGCATGACGACACTCTTGGTATAGGGAACGGCGTGAAACAGCACGCCTGTCGCGGCGGGATGACATCACGGCATGGAACCGTCGCGATATGGAATGGAGGACACAGGCAAATCGTTAGATGACTATCGATAGCGATCGGTATTCTAGGGTCCCCCGGGGCTGGCGTCGAGGCCGACCGACCACGAAACCCGGAAGAGCTTCCTGCGAATCCGGGGGCGCCGTCGGCCCCCGACAAAAACGGAAACGCCCCGCTTGGCGGGGCGTTGATGACGGCCGGCAATCGTCCGTCGCATCTGGCTGGAACGTCCGTCAGAACGGGATTTCGTCGTCGAAATCGTCGAAGCTGCCCGGATTGGGGGCGCCGTAGTTAGGGTTCTGGTTGGGTTGTGGCGCTGGCTGCCCCTGCTGCGGTGGACGCTGTTGCGGCTGTCCTGACTGCGGCGGACGCTGCTGTGGCTGCGGGTTGCCGCCATAGTTGCCCTGCTGCGGCTGCTGATCGTAGCCGCCCTGCGGCGCGCCGCCATACTGCCCTTGCGGCGCATAATCACCGCCGCCCTGCCCACCGGCGCGGGAATCGAGCATCTGCATGTCGTTACCGACGATTTCGGTCGAGTAGCGATCCTGACCGTCCTGCCCCTGCCATTTACGGGTCTGCAGGCGGCCTTCGATATAGATACGCGACCCTTTCTTCACGTACTGCTGAGCGATCTCCGCCAGCTTGTTGAACAGCACCACGGTGTGCCATTCCGTGCGCTCCTGGCGCTGGCCGCTCTGACGGTCGGTCCAGCTATCGGTCGTGGCGATGCGCAGGTTGCACACCGGATTCCCCGAAGGCAGAAAGCGGACTTCCGGATCCTGTCCCAGGTTGCCGATCAGGATGACTTTGTTTACACCTCTGGCCATCGTTGTCTCCTCGCATTCCTGCGTTGCGACGCCTTCAGGCGTCGGTTCGTTGCCATTGTTTACCTGCGATACTGGCCAGCATCTCGACATCCAGACGCTGGCGGTCGACCTTGAGATAGGCGACCTGCTCTTCGGGTACGACCATGACGTCCTCGACACCGGTCACCGAGGCAAAGCGGTCGAGTAGTGTATCGAGCATGTCCATGGATTGCTTGTCGAGTGCGATGATCTCGCTCGAAAGGTGACGTGGCGCCGGCATTTTCCAGACCACGGCCAGCCAGATCGTCCCCACGACAGCCGCTCCCAGAAACACGCTCTGAACGCCAAAGCCCTGTGATAGCGCCCCGCCCAGTGTGCCGCCGAGAAAAGCCCCCAGAAACTGGCTGGTCGAGTAGACGCCCATGGCCGTCCCCTTGGCACCTGCCGGCGCCAATTTGCTGATCATCGACGGCAGCGTCGCCTCCAATAGATTGAAGACGACGAAAAAGCCCCAAAGTAGGGCAAGTAACGAGACCCGGTCGCTTGCCAGTTCACCGAAGCCTAGCAGGATCAACGTCATCGCCGCGACGGCACCGATGAAAATGGGCTTCATCTTGCGATACTTCTCGGCCACGATGACCAGCGGAATCATGCCGACGAAGGCCAGCGCCATCACCGGCAGGTAGACCCAGCCATGGTCCGCCGGCGCGAATCCCAATGCCTCGAGTCGGAACGGCAGCGCCGTGAAGCAGGCAGTCAGAATCAGATGCAACGCAAAAATCGAGAAATCCAGTCGTAACAGATCGCCCTGGGCGAGCGTCGCACGCAGCTGACGCCGGTCGATCCCGACATCGCGGTGCGGCATGCGCCTCGGCGCTTTCGGCACCAGTTTCCACAGGACCAGCAGTCCGCAGGCGGCCAGCGCGGCGGTGAACCAGAACACGCCGGCGAGCCCACCGATATCCGCGACCAGCGGGCCTGCCACCATGGCAACGGCGAATGCCACGCCGATGGAAAGGCCGATGGTCGCCATCGCCGCAGTGCGGATCTCTTCACGGGTCTGATCGGCCAGCAGCGCCATGATTGCCCCGGCAACGGCGCCGCTGCCCTGCAGGCAGCGGCCGATGATGATTCCGGTGATGGAGGTAGCGTTGGCGGCGACCACGCTACCGATGATGAAAAGCACGAGGCCGCCGCCAATGACGGCTTTACGGCCGATACGATCGGACAGCAGCCCGAAGGGAATTTGCAGGATGGCCTGGGTCAGGCCGTAGCCGCCCAGCGCCATGCCGACCAGCAGAGGAGTGGCACCATCGAGATGATCGGCATACAGCGCCAGAACCGGCAGGACCATGAACAGGCCCAGCATGCGCGAAGCATAGAGGCTTGCCAGCCCGACGATGGCACGTCGTTCGGTGACGAGAAAACGAGAATTCATGGGGGGTCACAACGTTGGGTGAACTCGGCCAGGGCCGAGGATGGTTCGGAATGAGCGACACATTTTACCGCTCGCCTTCCGCCAGTGAAAGCAGCCGGCTTTGCCGGTCATTTGATCCGCGACCTATAATGGTCGTTTCCCGCGTCGCAGCACGAGGTAGTCATGGACAGCATTCTGGTCAGGGGCGCACGGACCCACAACCTGAAGAACATCGATGTCGAACTGCCGCGCGACAAGTTGATCGTGGTAACCGGTCTCTCCGGTTCGGGTAAATCTTCGCTCGCATTCGACACGCTTTACGCCGAGGGGCAACGACGCTACGTCGAGTCCCTGTCAACCTACGCCCGCCAGTTCCTGTCGATGATGGAAAAGCCCGACGTCGACCATATCGAAGGACTGTCGCCCGCCATTTCCATCGAGCAGAAATCGACCTCGCACAATCCCCGCTCCACTGTCGGCACGATCACCGAGATCTACGACTACCTGCGCCTGCTGTTCGCCCGCGCCGGGACGCCGCGGTGCCCGGACCACGACGAAGAGCTCGAGGCCCAGACGGTGTCGCAGATGGTCGATCAGGTGCTGGCGCTGACCGAGGGCACCCGGCTGATGCTGCTGGCGCCGGTGGTCAAGGGCCGCAAGGGCGAGCATCAGCAGCTGATCAGCGAGCTGCGAGCCCAGGGGTTCGTGCGTGCAGTGATCGACGGCGATACCGTCGAGCTGGACGACGTACCGGCGCTCGACAAGAAGCGCAAGCACGACATCAGCGTCGTCGTCGATCGCATCAAGGTGCGCGACGACCTGCAGCAGCGCCTGGCGGAATCCTTCGAGACCGCGCTCAACCTGGCCGATGGCACCGCGATCATCCACTTCATGGATGGAGAGCAGGAAGATCTGGCGTTCTCTTCACGCTTCGCCTGCCCGATCTGCGGCTACTCGCTTTCCGAGCTCGAGCCGCGGCTGTTCTCGTTCAATAACCCGGCCGGCGCCTGCCCGACCTGCGACGGCCTCGGCGTGCGCCAGTTTTTCGACCCAGACAAGCTGATCAGCCATCCGGAACTGTCGCTGGCCGAAGGCGCGATCAAAGGCTGGGATCGCCGTAGCATCTACTATTTCAGCCAGTTGCAGGCCGTCGCCGACCATTACCGCTTCACACTGGACACGCCCTGGAACGAACTTGCCCGTCACGAACGCGACCTGCTGCTCAACGGCAGCGGCAAAGACGAGATCGCGTTCAGCTATGTCAACGATCGGGGGCGCAAGGTCACCCGCGAACACCCTTTCGAGGGTGTGCTGCCCAACCTCGAGCGGCGCTATCGCGAGACCGAATCCTCCATGGTGCGCGACGACCTCGCCAAATACCTGGCCGTACGCCCCTGCCCGACCTGCCATGGCACCCGCCTCAAGCGGGAGGCGCGCCATGTCTTCATCGACGGTCATAATCTGCCGACGCTGACCCAAATGCCGGTGGGCGAAGCCTGGGAATACTTCGGCCAGGTGACGCTACCCGGCCGCAAGGGCGAGATCGCGGTCAAGATCGTTCATGAAATCCATGCGCGTCTGGAGTTCCTGGTCAATGTCGGGCTCGACTACCTGACGCTGGAGCGCAGTGCCGACACGCTCTCCGGCGGCGAGGCCCAGCGCATCCGCCTGGCCAGCCAGATCGGCGCCGGCCTGGTCGGGGTGATGTATATTCTGGACGAGCCCTCGATCGGCCTTCATCAGCGCGACAACGACCGCCTCCTGCGCACCTTGATTCGCCTGCGCGACCTGGGCAACACCGTGATCGTGGTCGAGCATGACGAAGACGCGATTCGCGCCGCCGATCATGTCCTCGATATCGGGCCGGGGGCCGGCGTGCATGGCGGCACCATTGTGGCCCAGGGTACGCCCCAGCAGATCGAGACAACGCCGGAATCGCTGACGGGACAGTACCTTTCCGGAAAGCGCTGTATCGAAGTGCCGCCACATCGCATTCCGGTCAATCCGGACAAGCAGCTTCATCTGCGCGGCGCGAATGGCAACAATCTCCAGGATGTCGATCTGGCGCTGCCGCTGGGCCTGTTCGTCTGCGTGACCGGCGTTTCCGGTTCCGGCAAGTCCACCCTGATCAACTCGACGTTGATGCCGATCGCTGCGCGTGAACTCAATCGCGCCACGACGCTGACGGCAGCGCCCTATCGCAGCATCGAGGGTCTCGATCAGCTCGACAAGATCATCGACATCGACCAGAGCCCGATCGGCCGTACGCCGCGCTCCAACCCCGCCACGTACACCGGCATCTTCACCCCGATTCGAGAGCTCTTCTCGGGTACTCAGGAAGCCCGCGCGCGCGGCTACAAACCGGGGCGTTTCAGCTTCAACGTCAAGGGCGGCCGCTGCGAGGCGTGTCAGGGCGAAGGCATGATCAAGGTCGAGATGCACTTCCTGCCGGATATCTATGTCCCCTGCGATGTCTGCAAGGGCAAGCGCTACAATCGCGAGACGCTGGAGATCCACTACAAGGGCAAGAGCATCCATGAGGTGCTGGAGATGACCATCGAGGAGGCGCTGGAATTCTTCAGCCCGGTGCCGGCGATCGCCAGACGCCTGCAGACGCTGATGGACGTGGGCCTCTCCTACGTGCGACTTGGCCAGAGCGCCACGACGCTCTCCGGCGGCGAGGCACAGCGCGTGAAGCTCGCGCGCGAACTGGCCAAGCGCGATACCGGCCAGACGCTCTATATTCTGGACGAGCCGACGACGGGGCTGCATTTCGAAGACATTCGTCAGTTACTCGGCGTGCTGCATCGGCTACGCGACCATGGCAATACCGTGGTAGTGATCGAGCATAACCTGGACGTGATCAAGACCGCGGACTGGATCATCGACCTCGGGCCGGAAGGGGGCTCCGGCGGCGGACGCATCATCGCCGAAGGAACACCGGAACAGGTTGCCGCGCTCGAACACTCTCATACGGGCCATTTTCTGGCGCCGCTACTGCCCGAGCCCAAGGCACGCAAGGCCAAACGCGCTTGAGATTGCATGGGCGGCATCCGGGTACAGGGTGTCGCCATCTCAAGCGTTTTCCTCTCCTCTTTTTACCGGGCCTTGGCCAAGACTCTGAAATCCAGCCAAAAGAAAACCGGCTGCCCAAGTGATTGGGCAGCCGGTTTTTTTGTCGTGCAAGAAGCTTGGGACTTATTCGTCGCCAGCGGCTTCTTCGACGACCGGACGATCGACCAGCTCGATGTAAGCCATCGGCGCGTTGTCGCCAGTGCGGTAGCCGCACTTGAGCACACGGACGTAACCGCCCGGGCGATTGACGTAACGCGGGCCAAGCTCGTTGAAGAGCTTGCCAACGGCTTCCTTGGAGCGGGTGCGGCTGAACGCCAGACGGCGATTCGCCACGCTATCCTGCTTGGCCAGGGTGATCAGCGGCTCGATATGACGGCGCAGTTCCTTGGCTTTGGGCAGGGTAGTCTTGATCACTTCATGCTCGACCAGCGAGATGCACATGTTCTTGAACATGGCGTGCCGATGCGAGCTGGTCCGATTCAGATGACGACCACTCTTACGATGACGCATGATTGCTATTCCTTACCAAACTGGTGATTCGAGTCGGCACACTGGATTCGACGCTAGGCGACGACACCGAAGACTGAGCCTCGGCGCTATCTTCCTCAGGCAGAAGCCTTGTCGTCTTTCAGACTCGCCGGCGGCCAGTTTTCCAACCGCATGCCGAGTGAAAGACCGCGCGAAGCCAACACGTCCTTGATCTCGTTCAAGGACTTCTTGCCAAGGTTCGGCGTCTTGAGCAGCTCGACTTCCGTGCGCTGAATCAAATCGCCAATGTAGTAAATATTCTCGGCCTTCAAGCAGTTGGCGCTGCGAACCGTGAGTTCGAGATCATCCACGGGACGCAGAAGAATCGGATCGATCTGATCTTCCTCTTCTTCGGTTTCCTGCTCTCTGTCAGCTTCGAGGTCGACGAAGGCGGCCAGCTGTTCCTGAAGAATGGTCGCACTGCGACGAATGGCTTCTTCGGGGTCCAGAGTGCCGTCAGTTTCGAGATCGATGACCAGCTTATCGAGGTCGGTGCGCTGTTCGACACGTGCAGCCTCTACCGCATAGGAGACGCGGCGTACGGGGCTGAAAGTGGCATCCAGCTGCAGACGACCGATGGCACGGGATTCGTCCTCGTCAGAGAGTCGCGCATCCGCCGGTTCGTAACCACGACCCCGGACGACCTTGAGCTGCATTTTCAGCTCGCTGCCATCGTTGAGGTGAGCGATCACGTGATCCGGATTGACGATCTCGACGTCATGACCGACGGCGATATCGCCTGCGGTCATCACACCGGGGCCCTGCTTGTTCAGGGTCAAGACGGCTTCGTCGCGGCCGTGCATCCTGATGGCCACGTCCTTGAGATTCAGAAGAATCTCGATGACGTCTTCCTGAACACCTTCGATGGCACTGTATTCATGCAACACGCCATCGATTTCGGCTTCGATCACGGCACAGCCGGGCATCGAAGAGAGCAGGATGCGACGCAGCGCATTCCCCAGGGTATGGCCGAAACCACGTTCGAAGGGTTCCAGCACGATCTTTGCGTGATGTGCACTGACCTCTTCGACCTTGATGTCGCGGGGACGGAGAAACTCTGTCACTGAACGCTGCATATGAACACCTTCCCAGGCTGCCAAACGAATATCGGTACCCAATGCTGGTCTCGGGCCGCAATCGCGACCCGAGCTCAGACTTACTTGGAGTACAGCTCGACGATCAGGTTTTCGTTGATGTCGGCAGACAGGTCACCGCGTTCCGGGACAGCCTTGAAAGTGCCTTCCATCTTCTTCGAATCGATGTCGATCCACGTCACGTCGCCGCGGTTGGCAGCGATGGACAGGGCCTGCTGGATACGGGCCTGGTTCTTGGCCTTCTCGCGAACAGACACGACGTCGCCGGGACGCACCTGATAGGACGCCACGTTGACGGTACGGCCATTGACCGCGATCGCCTTGTGGCTGACCAACTGACGTGATTCGTTACGCGTGGAGCCGAAGCCCATGCGATAGACCACGTTGTCCAGTCGGCATTCCAGCAACTGCAGCAGGGATTCGCCGGTCGCACCTTTCAGGCGAGCGGCTTCCTTGTAGTAGTTGCGGAACTGTTTTTCGAGCACGCCGTAGATACGACGCACTTTCTGCTTCTCGCGAAGCTGCAAGCCGTAGTCGGAAAGACGCTGACGGCGCTGGCCATGCACACCCGGGATCTGCTCGGATTTGCACTTCTTCTCGAAGGGAGTGACACCGCTCTTGAGAAAGAGGTCGGTTCCTTCACGACGAGACAACTTACACTTGGGTCCAAGATAACGAGCCATGAGTCTGTCTCCTTAAACGCGGCGTTTCTTCGGCGGACGGCATCCGTTGTGCGGAATCGGCGTCGCGTCAGTAATGCTCTGTACACGGAAGCCGGCGGCATTGAGCGCGCGCACGGCAGACTCACGGCCAGGACCTGGGCCCTTGACCAGCACGTCGACGTTTTTCACACCATACTCGGCTGCAGCAGTCGCTGCACGTTCACTCGCCACTTGAGCTGCGAACGGGGTGCTCTTGCGAGAACCACGAAAACCCGAACCACCGGCAGTTGCCCAAGAAAGCGCATTGCCCTGGCGGTCTGTGATCGTCACGATCGTATTGTTAAAAGAGGCATGGATATGCGCTACCGCATCCACGACCTGCTTTTTAACCTTTTTACGGTTACTACGCGGGTTAGCCATGTTGATGTATCCTGATCTTAAACGCCGGAATGTTAATTACTTACGAATCGGTTTACGCGGTCCCTTACGGGTACGCGCATTGGTCTTGGTACGCTGACCACGCAGCGGTAGACCACGACGATGGCGCAGACCACGGTAACAACCCAAGTCCATGAGACGCTTGATGTTCAGCGTCACGTCACGGCGAAGGTCGCCTTCTACGGTGTACTTGCCCACTTCGGTACGCAGAACGTCGAGCTCTTCGCCAGACAGATCCTGAACCTTGGTGGTCGGTGCGATGCCGGCAGCAGCACAGATACTCTGTGCACGCGTGCGGCCAATCCCGTAGATGTAGGTCAGCGAGATCGCCGCATGCTTGTTGTCCGGGATATTGACGCCTGCAATACGGGCCATCAGCTTACTCCGAATGTTGAGCGGCTTGCTCGTTAGTCGTCCACAAAGGGCGCAATAGCATACCCCCTAACCTCTCTCGAGGCAAGGGATATGCCACGGCCCGCTTTTACTCGCAGCTTCGGGGTAGAATCAACCCTGACGCTGCTTGTGGCGAGGTTCCGTGCAGATAACACGAACCGCGCCGTTGCGCCGAATGATCTTGCAGTTACGGCACATTTTCTTTACAGAAGCTCGAACTTTCATCGTTCTCTCCAAATGCTCTCTCGCGGAGGCTCAGCGCGTCAGGCCGCCGCTACCGTAGCCCTTCAGGTTCGATTTCTTCATCACTGACTCATACTGGTGAGACATCAGATGAGACTGAACCTGGGCCATGAAGTCCATGATTACCACGACCACGATCAGCAGCGAGGTACCCCCGAAGTAGAACGGCACCTGCCAGGCCACCACCAGGAACTGCGGCATCAACGAGACCAGTGTGATGTAGAGCGCCCCGAACAGTGTCAGACGCGTCATCACTTTGTCGACGTAGCGAGCCGTCTGCTCTCCCGGACGAATGCCCGGCAGGAAAGCGCCGGACTTCTTCAGGTTGTCGGCGACATCCTTGGGATTGAACACCAACGCCGTGTAGAAGAAGCAGAAGAACAGCACCGCCGCGGCGAACAGAATGATGTACAGCGGCGCACCGGGAGCGAGCTGCTGCGAAGCCACCTGCAGCCACTCGAATCCGTCGCCCTGACCCAACCACTGCCCGATAGAGCCGGGAAACAGCAGGATGCTGGAGGCGAAGATCGGCGGGATGACACCTGCCATGTTGACTTTGAGCGGCAGATAGCTGCTCTGGCCGGCATACATCTTGTTGCCTACCTGGCGACGCGGATAGTTCACCGTGATGCGACGCTGGCCGCGTTCGATGAATACCACGAAGGCGACTGTCGCAATCCCGAGAATCGATAGCGCGAGCAACGGGAGCACATTCCAGGCCCCATCGTTACGAGCCAGCTCGAAAGATTGACCAATCGCGCTCGGCAAACCCGCTACGATACCGGAGAAGATGATCAGCGAAATACCGTTGCCGATTCCCTTTTCGGTAATCTGCTCGCCCAGCCACATCAGGAATACGGCACCGGCCACGAACGTCACGACTGCCGTGAAGTAGAAGCTGATGTCGCCCGAATAGGCCACGCCCTGACTGACCAGACCAACTGACATGCCCGTCGCCTGGATCAGCGCCAGCAACACCGTGCCGTAGCGTGTGTACTGGTTGATCTTGCGGCGCCCGGCTTCGCCTTCCTTCTTCAGCGCTTCGAGCTGAGGCGATACCGCGGTCAGAAGCTGCATGATGATCGACGCGGAGATATACGGCATGATCCCCAGCGCGAAGATACTCATGCGCTGCAGCGCACCCCCCGAGAACATGTTGAACATGCCCAGGATGGTGCCCTGGTTCTCCCGAAACAGGGCAGCCAGCTGGTCAGGATCGATGCCGGGGACGGGGATGTGGGCACCGATGCGGTACACCACGATCGCGATGAAGACGAAACGCAGGCGTGCCCACAGCTCGCTGAGACCACTACCCATGTTCGCCGGCATGTTTCCTGACTTAGCCATTTAGTCCTCTACTTTGCCACCGGCCGCTTCGATCGCAGCACGCGCACCTTTGGTGACCTTGAGGCCACGCACGGTAACCGCCTTGCTCAGCTCGCCGGACAGAACGACCTTGGCGTACTCGGTAGCATTCTTGAGTACGTTGGCTTTCTTCAGGCTAGCGAGATCGGCGACATCGCCCTCGACCTTGGCCAGCTCGGCCAGGCGGACTTCTTCGGACACCAGCGACTTGGCCGAGGTGAAACCGAACTTCGGCAGACGGCGCTGCAAGGGCATCTGACCACCCTCGAAGCCCGGCTTGACCGAACCACCAGAGCGAGACTTCAAGCCCTTGTGACCACGACCACCGGTCTTGCCCAGACCGGAGCCGATGCCGCGCCCGACACGCTTTTCGGCGTGCTTGGAGCCCGGAGCCGGGCTTAAGCTATTGAGTTTCATGGATTACTCTCCCTCGATTCGAACAAGGTAGTTGACCTTGTTGATCATGCCGCGAACGGCGGGGGTGTCTTCCAGCTCGACCGAATGCCCGATCCGACGCAGACCGAGACCGGTCATTGTCGCCTTGTGCTTCTTCAGGACACCGATGGTGCTGCGGGTCTGAGTGATTTTGATCGTCTGTGCCATGGTCGTTTACCCCGCCAGCTCTTCGACAGACAGGCCACGCTTGGCGGCGATGTCTTCCGGAGATTGCATGGATTCAAGACCCTTGATCGTGGCGCGAACCACGTTCACCGGGTTGGTGGAACCGTAGCACTTGGCCAGAACGTCATGTACACCGGCCAGTTCCAGCACGGAGCGCATGGCGCCACCGGCGATGATGCCGGTACCTTCGGAAGCCGGCTGCATGAAGACCTTGGACGCGCCATGACGGGCGCGTACCGGGTACTGCAGCGTGCTGCCGCTGAGGCTGACCTTGACCATGTTGCGGCGAGCCTGGTCCATGGCTTTCTGGATCGCGACCGGCACTTCACGTGCCTTGCCGCGACCGAAGCCGACCCGGCCGTTGCCATCGCCAACGACGGTCAGCGCGGTGAAGCCGAAGATACGGCCACCCTTGACCACCTTGGCGACGCGGTTGACCTGCACCAACTTCTCTTGCAGATCTCCGCCCTTCTGTTCGTTATTCGCCATCGTTAAACCCTTTAGAATTGCAGACCGCCTTCGCGTGCGGCATCAGCCAATGCCTTGACACGCCCGTGGTACTGGAACCCAGCGCGGTCAAAGGCGACCTGAGAGATGCCGGCATCCTTGGCGCGCTCGGCAATCAGAGCACCCACCTTGGCAGCCGCGTCAGCGTTGCCCGTGGCACCTTCGCGCAGGCTCTTGTCCAGCGTGGAAGCGCTGGCCAGGACCTTGCCGCCGTCCGGCGAGATGATCTGCGCATAGATGTGTCGCGGGGTGCGGTTGACGCACAGGCGAAACACACCCAAATCGCGGATCTTGGCACGGGCGCGGCGGGCACGACGGAGACGAGATTCTTTCTTCGCGTTCATAACCCTGCCTTACTTCTTCTTGGCTTCTTTGCGGCGGACACGTTCGTCACTGTACCGAACCCCTTTGCCCTTGTAGGGCTCCGGCGGACGGAACGCGCGAATTTCCGCTGCCACCTGACCGAGCTTCTGCTTGTCCGCGCTTTTCAGCACGATCACGGTGTTCTTGGGCGTTTCCGCCGTGACACCTTCGGGCAGCGTGTAGTCGATCGGGTGTGAGAAACCGAGTGTTAGGTTCAGCGTCTTGCCACTAGCCTGGGCACGATAGCCGACGCCATTGATTTCCAGCGACCGAGTGAAACCCTCGGAAGCGCCGGTGACCATGTTCTGGACCAAGGCACGAGTCGTACCAACCATGGCCCATGTTTTCGCCGTTTCGCTCGGGGCGAAAACCAGCTGGCCGTCTTCCTGAGTGATCTTCACGTCGGGATGCACGGTCAGTTCAAGCGTGCCCTGGCTACCCTTGACGGACAGCTGGTCGCCGTCGAATTTCACTTCGACGCCGCTGGGCAGTTTAACCGGATACTTGGCTACGCGAGACATTACTCACTCCTAGAATACGGTGCAGATGACTTCACCACCGACACCCGCCTGGCGTGCGGCACGATCGGTCATGACACCTTGAGAGGTGGTAACGATCGCCACACCCAGACCGTCCGCGACCTTGGGCAATTCGCTCTTGCCCTTGTAGATCCGCAGTGACGGCTTGGACATACGCTGGAGGTGCTCGATAACCGGCTTGCCCTCGAAGTACTTGAGGGTCACGGTCAGCTCGGGCTTGGCGCCTTCGGTGACCGATACGTCGGTAATATAGCCTTCCTGCTTGAGTACGCGGGCCACTTCAACCTTGAGCTTGGAAGACGGCATGGTAACCGTCTCCTTGGTGGCCATCTGCGCATTGCGAATACGGGTAAACATATCCGCTAGAGTATCTTGCATGCTCATTACATTGCGCTCCTGAATTCCTCGACGTGGCTTACCAGCTGGACTTCTTCAGCCCAGGGACATCGCCACGCATGGCAGCTTCGCGCAGCTTGTTACGGGCCAGTCCGAACTTGTTGTAGTAACCGTGCGGACGACCGGTAATGCGGCAGCGGTTGCGCTGACGGACCTGACTGGAGTCACGCGGCAACTGCTGCAGCTTCAGCTGAGCGTCGAAGCGCTCTTCGTCAGAAGCGTTGACGTCATAAATGACGGCTTTGAGCGCGGCACGCTTGGCGGCGTATTTGTCGACCAGCTTTGCGCGCTTGAGCTCACGCTCAATCATGCTTTTCTTTGCCATGAATCCACCCTTATTGCTTGAACGGGAAGTTCAGCGCGCTGAGAAGCGCACGACCTTCTTCGTCGGTGATGGCGCTGGTCGTGATGGTGACATCCAGACCCCGGATCCGGTCGATCTTATCATACTCGATCTCCGGAAAGATGATCTGCTCACGTACGCCCATGGAGTAGTTGCCACGGCCATCGAAGGATTTCGGGTTCAGGCCGCGGAAGTCACGCACGCGAGGAATCGCGATGTTGACCAGGCGGTCCAGGAATTCCCACATCCTTTCGCGGCGCAGCGTCACCTTGACGCCGATCGGCCAGCCTTCGCGGACCTTGAAGCCAGCGATGGACTTGCGCGCCTTGGTTACCACCGGCTTCTGACCGGAGAGCTTCTCCAGGTCGCCGATGGCGTTGTCGATCAGCTTTTTATCGCTGGTCGCTTCGCCGATGCCCATGTTCAGCGTCACCTTGGTGATCCGGGGCACCTGCATAACGTTGGCATAGCTGAACTGCTCTTTGAGCTGAGCCATGACCTCGTTTTGATAACGTTCTTTCAAGTTCGCCATTTTGCTACCCGACTCGCGTTAGGCGTCGATCTGCTTCTGCGTCGACTTGTAGATACGTACCTTGGTACCGTCTTCCTGTAGCTGGAAGCCGACGCGATCCGCCTTGCCGGTCTCCGCATTGAAGATGGCTACGTTGGACGCATGGATCGGAGCCTCACGCTCGACGATACCCCCCGGGTTGCCAACCATAGGATTGGGCTTGGTATGGCGCTTGATCATGTTCACGCCCGAAACGACATAACGGTCGTTGTCGAGGACGCGCTTGATCGTGCCACGCTTGCCCTTGTCCTTGCCGGCGATGACGATGACTTCGTCGTCACGTTTGATCTTGTGCATATCCGCCTCGCTCCTTACAGCACTTCGGGCGCCAAGGAAATGATCTTCATGAATTTCTCGTTACGAAGTTCACGAGTTACCGGTCCGAAGATACGGGTGCCGATCGGCTGTTCGTTGGCGTTATTCAACAGAACTGCCGCATTTCCGTCGAAGCGGATCAGCGAACCGTCGTTACGACGGACACCGCTACGCGTACGCACGACCACCGCCTTGAGGACCTGGCCTTTCTTGACCTTGCCCCGCGGGATGGCTTCTTTGACCGTCACTTTGATGATGTCGCCAACGCGAGCGTAACGGCGGTGTGAACCACCCAGCACCTTGATGCACTGCACCCGGCGCGCGCCGCTGTTATCCGCGACATCCAGCATTGTCTGCGTCTGAATCATTGGTTTTCTCCAAACCTAATCTGACTGCACTGGTTCAGAAGGCGCCTGTCGGGCTCAGCCCTTGGCCTGCTCGACCACCTCGACCAACGTCCAGGCCTTCTTCTTGGACAGCGGGCGGCATTCCTGAATGGATACCAGATCGCCGGCCTTGGCCTGATTCGACTCGTCGTGGGCGTGCAGCTTGGTGGAGCGCTTCATGTACTTGCCGTAGATCGGATGGCGCTCGCGGCGCTCGATCAATACGACAATCGATTTTTCCATCTTGTCGCTCACCACCCTGCCGGTGAGCGTACGTGCTTTGCTTGCTTCAGCCATTATTGGTCACCTGCCTTCTGGTTGAGCACAGTCTTGACGCGAGCGATGTCGCGACGCACCTGCTTGAGCAGATGCGTCTGGCTCAGCTGGCCGGTGGCCTTCTGCATGCGCAGATTGAACTGCTCACGGAGCAGTTCGAAGAGCTGCTCCTGCAGCGCATCGACTGACTTTTCACGCATTTCGTTGGCTTTCATCACATCACCGTCCGTTTCACAAAGGTGGTGGAGATGGGCATTTTCTGGGCTGCCAGAGAGAAGGCTTCACGCGCCAGCTCTTCGGAGACGCCCTCGATTTCGTAAAGTACTCTGCCCGGCTGAATCTGAGCGACCCAGTACTCGACGGAACCCTTACCCTTACCCATACGAACCTCGAGAGGCTTGTTGGTAATCGGCTTGTCCGGGAATACACGGATCCAGATCTTGCCACCACGCTTGACGTGACGGGTAATGGCACGACGACCCGCCTCGATCTGACGTGCGGTGATACGGCCGCGATCGGTAGCTTTGAGACCGAAGTCCCCGAAGCTCACCTTGCTGCCGCGATGCGCCAGGCCGCGGTTACGACCTTTCTGCACCTTGCGGAACTTTGTACGCTTGGGTTGCAACATCGATCAGTCTCCCCTTACCTGGAACCTTTCTTCTTCGGTGCGGGTGCCTGAGCCTGCTGCTTCTGCTTGGCACGCACCTCTTCGATGCCCCCGAGGATTTCGCCCTTGAAGACCCAGACCTTGACGCCGATGACGCCGTAGGTGGTGTGGGCTTCATAGGTGGCGTAATCGATATCGGCACGCAGTGTATGAAGCGGCACGCGGCCTTCGCGATACCACTCGGTACGTGCGATCTCGGCACCACCCAGACGACCGGAGAGCTGCACCTTGATGCCGCCGGCGCCCAGACGCATGGCGTTCTGGACGGCACGCTTCATGGCGCGACGGAACATCACGCGACGCTCGAGCTGACCGGCGATGTTCTGCGCGACCAGAGCGGCATCGAGTTCCGGCTTGCGGACTTCTTCGATGTTGACATGCACCGGCACACCCATCATGCGGGTGACATCCTGACGCAGACGATCGACGTCCTCGCCCTTCTTGCCAATCACGATACCCGGACGGGCAGTGTGAATGGTGATACGGGCGTTGTTGGCCGGACGCTCGATGGTAATGCGGCTCACGGAAGCGTTCTTCAGACGCTCCTCGAGATAGCTACGCACTTCCAGATCGCTGTTCAGCTTGTCGGCATAGGCTCCACGCTCGGCATACCAGACCGAGGTGTGATCCTTGACGATGCCCAGTCGGATACCGACTGGATTGACTTTCTGACCCATCTGGTCGACTCCTACTTCTCGGCTACCTTGACGGTGATGTGGCAGGTGCGCTTCAGAATGCGATCCGCACGGCCTTTGGCGCGCGGTTGAATGCGCTTGAGCGTCATGCCCTCATCGACACAGATGGTCGAGACACGCAGCTCGTCGATGTCCATGCCGTTGTTTTCTTCCGCATTGGCGATCGCGGACTGCAGCACCTTCTTGACCAGCTTGGCGGCCTTCTTCGGTGAGAAGGTCAGCACGTCGAGCGCTTCGGCGACCGGCTTACCGCGCACCTGGTCAGCCACCAAACGGGCCTTCTGGGCGGATAAGCTCGCGCCACGCAACTTAGCAGCGACTTCCATCTCTTATTCCTCTTGGCTTACCGTTTGGCTTTCTTGTCCGCTGCGTGACCGCGATAGGTGCGGGTGGCAGCGAACTCGCCCAACTTGTGGCCGACCATTTCCTCGGAGACATGCACCGGGACATGCTGGCGACCGTTATGTACCGCAATGGTGAGCCCGACCATGTTGGGCAGGATCATCGAACGACGCGACCAGGTCTTGATCGGTTTGCGATCGTTCTTTTCCGTTGCGACTTCGACCTTCTTCAACAGATGAAGGTCGATAAAAGGACCTTTCTTCAGTGAACGTGGCACAGCCGTTACCTCTTAATGTCTGTTACTTGGACTTGCGGCGACGAACGATGAGCTTGTCGGTACGCTTGTTCTTGCGGGTCTTGTGGCCCTTGGTGGGAATCCCCCACGGGCTGACCGGGTGACGACCGCCACTGGTGCGGCCTTCACCGCCACCGTGCGGGTGGTCCACCGGGTTCATTGCGACACCGCGAACAGTCGGGCGCACCCCTCTCCAACGTTTCGCACCGGCCTTGCCCAATTGACGCAGGCTGTGCTCGGAGTTGCCCACTTCGCCCAATGTAGCGCGGCACTCGGACAGTACGCGGCGCATCTCGCCAGAACGCAGACGCAGAGTCGCGTAGTTGCCTTCACGTGCAACCAGCTGAGCGCTGGCACCGGCACTACGGGCAATCTGCGCACCCTTGCCCGGCTTCAGCTCGATGCAATGCACCGTGGAACCGACCGGAATGTTGCGCAGCGGCAGCGCGTTTCCGCGCTTGATGGCGGCGTTGACACCGGACTCCACCACGTCGCCGACCTTGAGGGCCTTGGGCGCGATGATGTAACGACGCTCGCCGTCCATGTACTTCAGCAGCGCGATGTTGGCGCTACGGTTCGGATCGTATTCGATACGCTCGACGGTGGCCTTGACGCCATCCTTGATGCGCTTGAAATCGATCAAACGATAATGCTGACGATGACCACCACCCACGTGACGCGTGGTGATACGGCCATTGTTGTTACGCCCGCCCGACTTCGACTGCTTCTCGACAAGCGCACCATAGGCGCGGCCCTTGTAGAGCTCGTCGTTGACGACCTTGACGAGGTGACGACGACCGGCGGACGTGGGTTTTGTCTTGACTACTGCCATGATCCGTACTCCTGCCTTACTCGGCGCCAGAGAAGTCTTCGAGCGTTTCGCCCGCAGCCAGGGTCACGTACGCCTTGCGGTAACCCTTGCGCAGACCAATACCGAAGCGAGTGCGTTTGGTCTTGCCCTTGACGTTGAGCACCTGAACGCCGGCAACCTTCTTGCCGAAAAGCGCTTCAACTGCCTTCTTGATCTCGGGCTTGGTCGCGTCCTGGGCCACTTTGAACACGTACTGATTGTTCTCAGCGGCGAGAGCGGCCTTCTCGGTCATGTGAGGTCCGAGCAGAACCTTGTATACGCGTTCCTGGTTCATCCCAGCTTCTCCTCGAATTTACGCAGAGCGGAGACGGTCATCAGCACCTTGTCGAAGGCGACCAGACTGACCGGATCAGCGGCCGCAGCGTCGACGACATCGACGTTGGGGATGTTGCGCGCTGCCAGATAGAGCTTCTCGTCGATTTCTTCGGTGACGATCAGCACTTTCTCGAGCTCCAGCTCCTTGAGCTTGCCGACCAGCTGCTTGGTCTTGGAGGTTTCGACGACGAACTCCTCGACCAGTACCAGACGTTCCTGGCGAACCAGCTCGGACAGGATCGAACGCATGGCCGCACGATACATCTTGCGGTTGACCTTCTGCGTGTAGTCCTGCGGACGAGCGGCAAACGTTACGCCACCACTACGCCACAGCGGCGAACGAATGGTGCCGGCACGTGCACGACCAGTACCCTTCTGACGCCACGGCTTCTTGCCGCCACCACGGACATCGGAGCGGTTCTTCTGAGCGCGGGTACCCTGACGGCCCGCCGCCAGATAAGCGGTAACGACCTGGTGGACCAGCGCTTCGTTGAAGTCTTTGCCAAAGGTCTCTTCGGACACTTCGACGGTGCCTGCGGCACCTACGAGATTCAGATTCATCGGTCTCAGTCCCCTCAGCGAGCTTTCACGGCACTGCGCACAACGACATCACTGCCGGGTGCACCGGGCACGGCGCCCTTGATCAACAGCAGATTGCGCTCGGCATCGACACGTACCACTTCCAGCGTCTGGACAGTGACACGCTCGTTACCCAGCTGACCGGCCATTTTCTTGCCCTTGAAAACGCGACCCGGAGTCTGGCATTGACCGATGGAACCCGGCGCACGGTGAGACAGCGAGTTACCGTGGGTATTATCCTGGGTACGGAAATTCCAGCGCTTAACGGCGCCTTGGAAGCCTTTACCCTTGGAGGTACCGGTCACATCGACTTTCTGACCAGCTTCAAAGAGGGATACGGTGAAGGAACCGCCCACTTCCGGAGTCTCATCGTCTTCTGTCAGACGGAACTCCATCAGGGAACGGCCTGCCTCGACACCTGCCTTGGCGTATTGACCAGCAATCGCCTTGGAGAGGTGCTTGGCTTTGCGGGAGCCAGTTGTAACCTGCACCGCGCGGTAGCCGTCAGACTCAACGGTCTTGACGCCAGCGATACGGTTAGGCTCAACCTCGATAACGGTTACGGGCACGGATGCGCCATCTTCGGTAAAGACACGGGTCATGCCCGCCTTCTTACCGACCAAACCGATAGTCATGTTCAGTCTCCTTTAGTGTACGGGGCTATCACCCGCTATGGCTGCCCTTTCCAGAGCATTCCACTAGCACATTGTGTGGCGTCTCACGACGCGGCGGAAGCTGGTGAACTCAACGTCCGCTAGTGTCTAGTGTTAGTTTCAGTCGAGTTTAATCTGCACGTCTACGCCAGCGGCAAGATCGAGCTTCATCAGCGCATCGACGGTCTTTTCCGTCGGCTCGACGATGTCGAGAACGCGCTTGTGCGTGCGAATCTCATACTGATCGCGCGCGTCCTTGTTGACGTGCGGTGAAATCAGGATGGTGTAACGCTCGCGGTTGGTCGGCAGCGGGATCGGACCACGCACCTGAGCGCCAGTGCGCTTGGCTGTATCCACGATCTCCTGAGCCGACTGATCGATCAGCCGATGGTCAAACGCTTTCAGCCGAATGCGAATCTTCTGGTTCTGCATTTACCTTATGCTCCACTGGATGCTGACGGCGCGAGCCGTCGACCCACGCGTTCAAAGGACGCGCATTATAGGAGAGCCCCGATTGAGAGTCAAACACACCATCTATCGGGACTATCAAACCCACACAGAAAAAGGGGCGCGCAAGCGCCCCTTCTTTGGCAATCATCGAAAAAGCTTACTCGATGATCTTGGCAACCACGCCGGCGCCAACGGTACGACCACCTTCGCGGATAGCGAAGCGCAGGCCGTCTTCCATGGCGATCGGGGCGATCAGGGTCACGACCATCTGGACGTTGTCGCCCGGCATGACCATCTCGACACCTTCCGGCAGTTCACAAGTACCGGTGACGTCAGTGGTACGGAAGTAGAACTGCGGACGATAGCCCTTGAAGAACGGCGTGTGACGACCACCTTCTTCCTTGGACAGCACGTAGACTTCGGCTTCGAACTTGGTGTGCGGCTTGATCGTACCCGGCTTGGCCAGAACCTGACCACGCTCGACGTCATCACGCTTGGTACCACGCAACAGCGCACCGACGTTCTCGCCAGCACGACCTTCGTCGAGCAGCTTGCGGAACATCTCGACGCCAGTAACGGTCGTCTTGGTGGTGTCGTGAATACCGACGATTTCGACTTCGTCGCCAGTCTTGACGATGCCGCGCTCGACACGACCCGTCACGACGGTACCGCGACCAGAGATGGAGAACACGTCTTCGATCGGCATCAGGAACGGCTGGTCGATGGCACGCTCCGGCTCCGGAATGTACTCGTCCAGAGACTTGATCAGGTTGGCAACGGCGGTGGTACCCATGCCGTTGTCATCCTTGCCTTCCAGCGCCATCAGTGCAGAACCAATGATGATCGGGGTGTCGTCACCCGGGAAGTCGTACTCGCTCAGCAGTTCGCGAACTTCCATCTCGACCAGCTCGAGCAGCTCTTCGTCGTCGACCATGTCGGCCTTGTTCAGGAACACGACGATGTACGGAACGCCAACCTGGCGAGACAGCAGGATGTGCTCGCGAGTCTGCGGCATCGGGCCGTCGGCAGCGGAACAGACCAGGATCGCGCCGTCCATCTGGGCAGCACCGGTGATCATGTTCTTGACGTAGTCAGCGTGTCCCGGGCAGTCGACGTGCGCGTAATGGCGAACTTCGGACTGGTACTCGACGTGAGCGGTCGCGATGGTGATACCGCGCTCGCGCTCTTCCGGCGCGTTGTCGATGGTGTCGAACTGACGCCATTCGCCACCGAAGACTTCGGCGGAAACACGAGTCAGCGCTGCCGTCAGAGTCGTTTTACCGTGGTCGACGTGACCGATGGTGCCGACGTTGACGTGCGGTTTGGAGCGTTCAAATTTTTCCTTAGCCACTGCTATAACCTCTTTACGTTAGCTAACGGTTAACCGTTCTGATTGATGACGGCATCAACGACGCTGGATGGCGCCTCTTCGTAATTCGCAAACTCCATGGTGTAGCTTGCGCGTCCCTGGGTCTGAGAACGCAGATCGGTTGCATAACCGAACATCTCAGCCAACGGAACCGTGGCGCGAATGACCTTGCCAGAAGACGAGTCATCCATGCCCTGCACAAGGCCACGACGGCGGTTGAGGTCGCCCATGACATCACCCATGAAATCTTCGGGCGTCACGACTTCGACCTTCATCACCGGCTCGAGCAACACGGCCTTAGCCTTACGAGCACCTTCTTTGATCGCCATGGAAGAGGCAACCTTGAACGCAGTCTCGTTGGAGTCCACGTCGTGGTAGGAACCGTCGAACAGCGTGACCTTGACGTCGATCATCGGGTAACCCGCGATGACGCCGTTCTTGAGCTGTTCGTAAGCCCCTTTTTCGACGGCCGGCACGTACTCTTTCGGTACGACACCACCGACGATCTCGGACGCGAACTTGAAGGTCATCTCCTCGTCCTCGCCCTTGTCTTCGGCCGTCAGCGGCTCGATGCGCAACCAGACATGACCGTACTGGCCGCGACCACCAGACTGACGAACGAACTTGCCTTCCTGTTCCACCGACTGACGGATGGTCTCGCGGTAGGCAACCTGCGGCTTGCCGATGTTGGCCTCGACCTTGAACTCGCGACGCATGCGATCGACGATGATGTCGAGGTGCAACTCGCCCATGCCCGAGATGATGGTCTGGCCAGTCTCTTCGTCGGTCTGCACGCGGAAAGACGGATCTTCCTGCGCCAGCTTGCCGAGGGCGACGCCCATCTTCTCCTGGTCGGGCTTGGACTTCGGCTCGACGGCGACGGAGATGACCGGCTCCGGAAACTCCATACGCTCCAGGATGATCTTGTCGTTCAGATCACACAGCGTGTCGCCTGTCGTGACGTCCTTGAGACCGATGCACGCTGCGATATCGCCAGCGTAGACCTCTTTGATCTCTTCGCGCGAGTTGGCGTGCATCTGAACGATACGACCGACGCGCTCTTTCTTCGACTTCACGGAGTTGAAGACGCTGTCGCCAGACTTCAGAACGCCCGAGTAGACGCGCATGAAGGTCAGCGTACCGACGAACGGGTCGGTCGCGATCTTGAACGCCAGCGCCGCAAACGGTGCATTGTCGTCGGCTTCACGCGTCGCGATGGTGCCGTCCTTGTCGTCGAGCTCACCTTCGATCGCCTTGACTTCGGTCGGCGACGGCAGGTACTCGATGACGCCATCCAGAACGGCCTGAACGCCCTTGTTCTTGAACGCGGAGCCACAGGTGACGAGAACGATCTCGTTGGCCAGAGTGCGCGCACGCAGGCCAGCCTTGATCTCCTCGACGGACAGGTCGCCTTCTTCGAGGTACTTGTCCATGAGTTCTTCGTTGGCTTCGGCGGCAGCCTCGACCATCTGCTCACGATACTTTTCGGCGGTTTCCTGCAGATCGGCCGGGATATCGACCAGGTCGTAGTTCATGCCGAAGTTGTCTTCGTCCCACAAAATGGCCTTCATCTGAATGAGATCGACCACGCCCTTGAAGTCGTCTTCCGCACCCCAGTTGATCTGGATCGGAACGACGTTGGCGCCCAGGCGATTCTTCAGCTGGTCCAGCACCATGTAGTAATCAGCCCCGGCACGGTCCATCTTGTTGACGAACACCATGCGCGGAACTTCGTACTTGTTGGCCTGACGCCAGACGGTTTCGGTCTGCGGCTGAACGCCGGAAGAACCGCACAGTACGACAACGGCGCCATCCAGAACGCGCAAGGAACGCTCGACTTCGATAGTGAAATCGACGTGTCCCGGCGTATCGATGATGTTGATACGGTGTTCGTCGAACTGCTTGTTCATGCCCTGCCAGAAGCAGGTGGTCGCAGCAGAGGTGATCGTAATGCCACGCTCCTGCTCCTGCTCCATCCAGTCCATGACGGCAGCGCCCTCATGAACCTCGCCTACCTTGTGGGAAAGGCCGGTGTAGAACAGGACACGCTCGGTAGTGGTCGTCTTACCAGCGTCGACGTGGGCAACGATACCGATATTGCGATAACGCTTGAGTGGTGTCTTTCGTGCCACGATGGAAGTCCCCGTTGTTTAGAAGCGGTAGTGAGAGAAGGCCTTGTTGGCATCTGCCATGCGGTGCACGTCTTCACGCTTCTTCACAGCAGCGCCCTTGCCTTCGGCGGCATCCAGCATTTCGCCGGCGAGACGTTGCACCATGGTCTTTTCCCCGCGACCGCGCGCAGCGTCGACCAGCCAGCGCATGGCAAGCGCCTGGCGACGCGACGGGCGAACTTCGACCGGGACCTGATAAGTCGCGCCGCCGACACGGCGGGACTTGACCTCGACCATCGGCTGGATGGCTTCCAGCGCTTTATCAAAGACGTCCAGCGGCGCCTCGTTGTTACGCTCGGCAACCCTGTCCAACGCACCGTAGACGATGCGCTCAGCTATGGACTTCTTGCCGCTGACCATCAGATGGTTCATGAACTTGGCCAGGCGCTCACTTCCGAACTTGGGATCGGGAAGGATCTCGCGCTTAGCGGCGACTCTTCTTCTTGGCATGATAAGCCCTCTAGTTAAGGGTCGTTCAGGTAAACCCGGCACCGCTTTTCGCTAGTGAGCGAAAAGAGCCGACCTTACTCTTATCGGACCGTTAATGGATGATGAAAAGCGACCGAGATCAGGACTTGGGACGCTTGGTACCGTACTTGGAACGGCCCTGCTTACGATTCTGGACACCGGAGGTATCAAGGGCGCCACGAACGGTGTGATAACGCACACCCGGCAAATCCTTGACTCGGCCGCCACGGATCAGGACCACGGAGTGCTCCTGCAGGTTGTGACCTTCACCGCCGATGTAGGAACTGACTTCATAGCCGTTGGTCAGGCGCACGCGGCACACCTTACGCAGAGCCGAGTTCGGCTTCTTGGGCGTAGTCGTGTAGACGCGGGTGCAGACCCCACGGCGTTGCGGACAAGCCTGCAGCGCCGGCACGTCGCTGGTAGCGACAGGGCGCTTGCGCGGCTTGCGCACGAGCTGGTTAATCGTTGCCATAGTGTTTAGCTGACTCCAATGGGTTGCCTTGCCTTATGCCGGGAGCATTGTGCATGGATTGGTTGCACCACCCCAACATAAAGGCTGCGCATTCTAATCAGTTGTCGTGAGACCCGTCAAGACCACCCGCCCCGAGAGGCAGGTGGCCAGGGAATCGCGACTTAGAGATCGTCGTCATCGGCATCGAGCGCGGTGAGCTGGGCGCCCAGCTCCTGCTCGACATCGAACGCCGACGGCTGCAGCGTGCGCTCGGATTCCTCGCGCTTGCGACGCCGCTCGTCATGGTGGGCAAGGCCGGTACCGGCCGGGATCAGACGACCCACCACCACGTTTTCTTTCAGACCGCGCAGATAGTCGCGCTTGCCGGTCACGGCGGCTTCGGTCAGCACGCGAGTCGTCTCCTGGAACGAAGCCGCGGAGATGAACGACTCGGTCGCCAACGATGCCTTGGTGATACCCAGCAGCAGACGCTCGTACTTGGCCGGGAACTTCTCTTCCTGCTCGAGACGGGCATTTTCTTCGAGCACGCGAACCAGTTCGACCTGATCGCCCGGAATGAACGTCGAGTCGCCGGCGTCGGTAATCTCGACCTTGCGCAGCATCTGACGCACGATGACTTCGATGTGCTTGTCGTTGATGCTGACGCCCTGCAGACGATAGACGTCCTGGATCTCGACGGTGATGTACTTGGCCAGTTCCGCCACGCCCAGCAGCCGCAGGATATCGTGCGGGTTGCTCGGGCCGTCGGAGATGACCTCGCCCTTCTCGACCGTTTCGCCCTCGAACACACCGATCTGACGCCACTTCGGGATCAGCATCTCCAACGGATCGCCCTCTTCCGGCGTGATCGTCAGACGACGCTTGCCCTTGGTCTCCTTGCCGAAGCTGATCGTACCGCTGATCTCGGCCAGGATGGACGGCTCCTTCGGCTTGCGCGCCTCGAACAGGTCAGCGACGCGCGGCAGACCCCCGGTGATGTCCTTGTTGCCGGACGCCTCCAGCGGGATACGGGCAATGACCTCACCGACGCCGATCTCGGCACCATTCTCGACAGAGACGATGGCGCGGCCCGGCAGCAGATACTGTACCGGCGTGTTGGAGCCCGGCAGCGTCACGTGCTGACCGTCTTCGCCGACCAGCATGATCATCGGGCGCTTGTCGCGACCAGATGCCGGGCGAGCGGCCGATTCGATCACCTCGATGTTCGACAGACCCGTCATCTCATCGACGGTGCGCGTCATGGTCAGACCTTCGGTCATGTCCGTGAACTGCGCCTTGCCCTGAACTTCGGCAACGACCGGGTGCGTGTGCGGATCCCACTTCGCCACGATCTGACCACCCTCGACGTGATCGCCATCCTTGACGGAGAGCTCGGCACCGTAGGGCAGCTTGTAGTATTCGCGCTCACGACCATGATCGTCGGCGACGGCCAGGGCACTGGAGCGAGAAACCACGATCAGCTTGCCGTCGGCACGCTCGACCGACTTGATGTTGTGCAGGCGTACGCTGCCGCCGTGCTTGACCTGCACGCTATCCACTGCCGAGGCACGAGATGCCGCACCACCGATGTGGAACGTACGCATGGTCAGCTGCGTGCCGGGCTCGCCGATGGACTGTGCCGCGATGACGCCGACCGCTTCGCCGATGTTGGCCTGGTGGCCGCGAGCCAGATCGCGACCATAGCAGGCCGAACAGACGCCGTGAGCGGTTTCACAGCTGATCGGGCTGCGCACGATGATCTCGTCGACACCCATGGTATCGAGCTCTTCGCACCAGGCTTCGTCCAGCAGGGTGCCGCGGGCGATCAGCACGTCTTCGGTCTGAGGATCGATGACATCCTGCGCCACGACGCGGCCGAGTACGCGCTGCGCCAGAGAGACGATGACGTCACCGCCCTCGATCACCGGGTGCAGCGTCAGCCCTTCCTGGGTACCGCAGTCCTCTTCGGTGATGACCAGATCCTGGGCAACATCGACGAGACGGCGTGTCAGGTAACCGGAGTTGGCCGTCTTGAGTGCCGTATCCGCCAGACCCTTACGAGCGCCGTGGGTCGAGATGAAGTACTGCAGTACGTTCAGACCTTCACGGAAGTTGGCGGTGATCGGCGTTTCGATGATCGAGCCGTCCGGCTTGGCCATCAGGCCGCGCATACCCGCCAACTGACGAATCTGGGCCGCACTACCACGGGCGCCGGAGTCCGCCATGATGAAGACGCTGTTGAACGAGTCCTGCTCGACTTCGTTGCCGTCGCGATCGGTCACGGTCTCTTTCGAGATACCCGCCATCATCGCCTTGGCCACCTTGTCGTTGGCCTTGGACCAGATATCGATGACCTTGTTGTACTTCTCGCCCGCGGTCACCAGACCGGAGGAGAACTGGTCTTCGATTTCCTTGACCTCTTCCTCGGCCGCATCGACGATCTCCGCCTTCGCGTCCGGAATGACGAAGTCGTTGACGCCGATGGAAGCACCGGACCATGTCGCCAGACGGAAGCCGGTGTACATCAGCTGGTCAGCGAAAATGACCGCATCCTTCAGGCCAGTACGACGGTAGACCTCGTTGATCAGGCCGGAGATCGCCTTCTTCTTCATCGGGCGATCGACGAGCTCGAACGGCATCCCCTTCGGCAGGATGCGGAACAGCAGCGCACGGCCGACGGTGGTGTCCTTGATCGAGGTCGTCTCGGTCAGTTCGGTCACCTCGCCATCCTTCTCGTCGGACAGCCACTCGGTCAGGCGCACCTTGACCCGAGCGTGCAACGACACGTTCTGAGTCGCAAAGGCGCGATCCAGCTCGTTGAGGTTGGCGAACGCCTTGCCTTCGCCCTTGGCGTTGATGCGCTCGCGGGTCATGTAATAGAGACCCAGCACGACGTCCTGAGACGGCACGATGATCGGCTCGCCGTTGGCGGGCGACAGCACGTTGTTGGTCGACATCATCAGCGCACGCGCTTCGAGCTGGGACTCCAGCGTCAGCGGCACGTGAACGGCCATCTGGTCACCGTCGAAGTCGGCGTTGTAGGCGGCACATACCAGCGGGTGGAGCTGGATCGCCTTGCCTTCGATCAGCAGCGGCTCGAATGCCTGAATACCCAGGCGGTGCAGCGTCGGCGCGCGGTTGAGCAGGACCGGATGCTCGCGGATGACATCGGCGAGGATGTCCCACACTTCCGGCAGCTCACGCTCGACCATCTTCTTGGCGGCCTTGATCGTGGACGCCTGACCGCTGCCCTGCAGCTTGGAGTAGATGAACGGCTTGAACAGCTCGAGCGCCATCTTCTTCGGCAGACCGCACTGGTGCAGACGCAGCGTCGGACCGACGGTGATGACCGAACGGCCGGAGTAGTCGACACGCTTGCCCAGCAGGTTCTGGCGGAAACGTCCCTGCTTGCCCTTGATCATGTCGGCCAGCGACTTCAACGGACGCTTGTTGGAACCGGTGATGGCGCGACCACGACGACCGTTGTCGAGCAGCGCATCGACCGATTCCTGCAGCATGCGCTTCTCGTTGCGCACGATGATGTCCGGCGCATTGAGGTCGAGCAGACGCTTGAGGCGGTTGTTGCGGTTGATGACGCGGCGGTACAGATCGTTGAGATCAGAGGTCGCGAAGCGGCCACCGTCCAGCGGCACCAGCGGACGCAGATCCGGCGGCAGTACCGGCAGCACTTCCATGACCATCCAGGCCGGCGCATTGCCGGACTTGTAGAAGGCTTCCAGCAGCTTGAGGCGCTTGGAAAGCTTCTTGATCTTGGTCTCGGAGTTGGTCTGCGGGATCTCTTCGCGCAGGCGATCGATCTCTTCTTCCAGATCGATGTCCTTCAGCAGCGCCTGGATCGCCTCGGCGCCCATGCGCGCGTCGAAGTCGTCACCGAACTCTTCCAGCGCTTCGAAATACTGCTCGTCGTTGAGCAACTGGCCACGCTCGAGGGTGGTCATGCCCGGATCGATCACGACGAACGATTCGAAGTAGAGCACGCGCTCGATGTCGCGCAGCGTCATGTCCAGGAACATGCCGATGCGAGAAGGCAGCGACTTCAGAAACCAGATGTGGGCAACCGGCGAGGCCAGCTCGATGTGACCCATGCGCTCGCGACGAACCGCCGCCTTGGTCACTTCGACGCCGCACTTCTCGCAGATGATGCCGCGATGCTTCATGCGCTTGTACTTGCCGCACAAGCACTCGTAATCCTTGACCGGCCCGAAGATCTTGGCGCAGAACAGCCCGTCACGTTCCGGTTTGAACGTACGGTAGTTGATGGTCTCCGGCTTCTTGACTTCGCCGTATGACCAGGAGCGAATCATTTCCGGCGACGCGAGCGTGATCTTGATCGCGTCGAACTCGTCAGATTGCGCCTGTGACTTGAGGACTTTCACCAAATCTTTCATGGGATCGCTCCGTTGCGGAGTTGTCATGAGCGGGGCCGCGAATCACTCGCTCGCCCCGCAAACCGTCGCTATCGATCGACTGTGCCGGTCTTAGCTTTCCAATTCGATGTCGATACCCAGCGAGCGGATTTCCTTCACCAGCACATTGAAGGATTCCGGCATACCGGCCTGCATGGTGTGGTCGCCGTCCACGATGCTCTTGTACATCTTGGTACGACCCTCGACGTCATCCGACTTGACGGTGAGCATCTCCTGCAGGGTGTAGGCGGCGCCGTACGCCTCGAGTGCCCACACTTCCATCTCACCGAAGCGCTGTCCGCCGAACTGCGCCTTGCCACCCAGCGGCTGCTGCGTGACCAGCGAGTAGGAGCCGGTGGAACGCGCATGCATCTTGTCGTCGACCAGGTGGTTGAGCTTCAGCATGTACATGTAGCCCACGGTCACCGGACGATCGAAGGCTTCGCCGGTACGCCCGTCATAAAGCGTCATCTGGCCGGAGTCCGGCAGATCGGCAAGCCTCAGCAGATGCTTGATCTCGTGCTCTTTCGCACCGTCGAATACCGGCGTCGCGATCGGCACACCGCCACGCAGGTTCTTGGCCAGGGTGATGATCTCGTCATCGGTCAGGGAGTCGATGTCTTCCTGACGGGTTTCCTGGGTGTTGTAGACCTGCTTGAGGAAGCCGCGAATCTCGCTGACCTGCTGCTCGCGGGCATCACGCAGCATCCGGTCGATCTTGACACCGAGACCGTGGGCCGCCATGCCCAGGTGCGTCTCGAGAATCTGACCGACGTTCATGCGCGAGGGTACGCCCAACGGGTTGAGCACGACGTCGACCGGCTGACCATAGTCGTCGAACGGCATGTCCTCGATCGGCATGATCGCGGAGATGACACCCTTGTTGCCGTGACGGCCGGCCATCTTGTCACCCGGCTGGATACGACGCTTGACCGCCAGATAGACCTTGACGATCTTGAGCACGCCCGGTGCCAGGTCATCGCCCTGAGTGAGCTTGCGCTTCTTGTCTTCGAAGCGTTCGTCCATCTCCTTGCGACGGTTCTCGAGCTGTTCGTCGGCCTGGGCCAGCAGCTCGTTGAGAGACTCGTCCTGCATGCGCAGCTTGAACCACTGCTGGCGCGGCAGCTCGTCGAGGTAATCCTCGCTCAGCACGTCGCCCTTCTTCAGCTTCGGGCCGCCGTTGACCGCCTGACCTTCCAGGGTGCGCTTGAGACGCTCGAAGGTCGCCTCCTCGGCGATCCGGTAGGTCTCCTGCAGGTCACGGCGCACTTCGTCGAGCTGCTGCTGCTCGATGGAAAGTGCACGCGAATCCTTCTCGACGCCGTCGCGCGTGAACACCTGGACGTCGATGACGGTACCGCGCATGCCGGTCGGCGCACGCAGCGAGGTGTCCTTAACGTCGGACGCCTTCTCGCCGAAGATCGCGCGCAGCAGTTTCTCTTCCGGCGTCAGTTGGGTTTCGCCCTTCGGCGTGACCTTGCCCACCAGAATGTCGCCAGCGCCGACTTCGGCGCCGATGTAGACGACACCCGCTTCGTCCAGCTTGCCCAGTGCCGACTCGCCCACGTTGGGAATATCGGAAGTGATCTCTTCCGCGCCCAGCTTGGTGTCGCGAGAGACACAGGTCAGTTCCTGGATGTGGATCGTGGTGAAACGATCGTCCTCGACCACGCGTTCGGAGACGAGGATGGAATCCTCGAAGTTGTAGCCGTTCCACGGCATGAACGCGAGACGCATGTTCTGACCCAGTGCCAGGTCACCCATGTCGACGGACGGGCCGTCGGCCAGGATGTCGCCCCGCGCCACCTTGTCACCCGGGCGCACGATCGGACGCTGGTTCTGACAGGTGTTCTGGTTCGAACGCACGTACTTGGTCAGGTTGTAGATATCGACGCCGGCTTCACCGCCGATGATCTCGTCTTCGTCGATACGCACAACGATGCGCTTGGCGTCGACGGAGTCGATCACGCCACCGCGGCGCGCCACGGCGCAGACGCCGGAGTCACGGGCGACGAATCGCTCCATGCCGGTACCTACGAGCGGCTTGTCGGCACGCAGGGTCGGTACCGCCTGACGCTGCATGTTCGATCCCATCAGGGCGCGGTTGGCATCATCGTGCTCGAGGAACGGAATCAGCGCAGCGGCGACCGATACGACCTGACGCGGCGACACGTCCATCAGCGTGACCTTGTCCGGTGCCATGAAGGTGGTTTCACCCTTGTGGCGAACCTGGACCAGGTCGTCGATCAGCTTGTTGCTTTCGTCGACCGTCGCCGAAGCCTGGGCGATGATGTAGTCGCCTTCCTCGATCGCCGACAGATGCACGATCTCGTCGGTCAACTGACGATCCACGACCTTGCGGTACGGTGTCTCGAGGAAACCGTAGCTGTTGGTCTTGGAGTAGGTCGCCAGCGAGTTGATCAGGCCGATGTTCGGACCTTCCGGCGTCTCGATCGGGCAAAGACGACCGTAGTGCGTGGCGTGAACGTCGCGCACCTCGAAGCCGGCGCGCTCACGGGTCAGACCGCCCGGCCCGAGCGCGGACACACGACGCTTGTGCGTGACCTCTGAAAGCGGGTTGTTCTGGTCCATGAACTGGGACAGCTGAGAGGAGCCGAAGAACTCCTTCACTGCTGCCGCCACCGGCTTGGCATTGATCAGATCCTGCGGCATCAGGCCTTCGCTCTCCGCCATGGAGAGACGCTCCTTGACCGCACGCTCGACGCGCACCAGGCCGACACGGAACTGGTTTTCCGCCATCTCGCCGACGCAACGGATGCGACGGTTGCCAAGGTGGTCGATATCGTCGACTTCACCGAAGCCGTTACGGATATTGATCAGTTCCTTCAGGACATCGAGGATGTCCTGATTGTCGAGCACGCCGGAACCCGTATCGGTATCACGACGCAGACGACGGTTGAACTTCATCCGACCGACGCCAGACAGGTCATAGCGGTCTTCGGAGAAGAACAGGTTGTGGAACAGCGTCTCGGCCGCTTCCTTGGTGGGCGGCTCGCCGGGGCGCATCATGCGATAGATTTCGACCAGTGCTTCCAGGCCGGAGCGCGTGGAGTCCACCTTCAGCGTATCGGAGATGAACGAGCCCGCGTCGAGATCGTTGGTGTAAAGCGTTTCCAGCTTGGTAACGCCGCCCTGGCCCAGCTTCTCGACCAGCTCCGGCGTCAGCTCGGAGTTGCACTCGCAGATCAGTTCACCGGTGTTGGCGTCGACCTGATCCTTGGCCAGCGTCTTGCCGAACAGGTAATCCAGCGGCACCTGAAGACGCTCGAGTCCGGCATTTTCCAGCTGGCGGATGTGCTTCTGGGTGATCCGGCGACCTTCCTCGACGACGATATTGCCATCGCCATCCTTGATGTCGAAGGTTGCGGTCTCACCACGCAGCCGCGACGGCACCAGCTCGACGTAAATACCATCGCTCTCGATATGGAAGGTGCTGGTTTCGAAGAACGTCTCGAGAATTTCCTCGGCGTTCATGCCGAGCGCGCGCATCAATACGGTCGCCGGCAGCTTGCGGCGACGGTCGATACGCACGAAGACGTTGTCTTTCGGGTCGAATTCGAAATCCAGCCAGGAGCCGCGATAAGGAATGATGCGCGCGGAATAGAGCAGCTTCCCGGAAGAGTGGCTCTTGCCCTTGTCATGATCGAAGAACACGCCCGGCGAACGATGGAGCTGGGAAACGATGACACGCTCGGTACCATTGACGACGAAGGTACCGTTCTCGGTCATCAGGGGGATTTCCCCCATGTAGACTTCCTGCTCCTTGATGTCCTTGATGGCCTTGTTCGACGACTCTTTGTCATAGATGATCAGGCGTACCTTGACACGCAGCGGTGCCGAATAGGTCACGCCACGGAGCTGACACTCCTTGACGTCGAAAGCCGGCGTGCCAAAGCGGTAACTGACATACTCGAGCGCCGCATTACCCGAGAAGCTCTCGATCGGAAATACGGACTTGAAAGCCGCATGGAGACCGGTCTCGAGACGCTCTTCCGGCGCCCGGTCCTGCTGGAGGAAGTCGTAATAGGAATCAAGCTGGATGGCCAGCAGGTAGGGCACATCCATTACTTGAGGCAGTTTGCCGAAATCCTTGCGGATGCGTTTTTTCTCAGTGTATGAGTAAGCCATCTGTATTCCCCAGCTTGTTCACCATGGGTGACCGGTGCGTGGTCGGCGCTCTCCTAACGCGGGCTACCCCCGTTAGGCGCTGACGGCAAGCCTCCCGAAAAAGGGAGCTCGCCGTCGGAATTCGTCTAGTGGCTACAATCCTGAACCCGGAAGGTCGACCCCGAGTCAGGTGTACTAACGCCAGGCTAGCAAAAACAGAAAAAGGCCGGCAGCGGGTAGGCCCGCCACCAGCCGTGGCGCTTACACAGCGCGTGAAGCCGTGAGCACAGAGTTACTTGAGCTCCACAGAAGCGCCAGCTTCTTCCAGCTTCTTCTTGGCTTCTTCAGCGTCGTCCTTGGACAGACCTTCTTTCAGCGTGGCAGGTGCGCCATCGACAGCACCCTTGGCTTCTTTCAGGCCCAAACCGGTGATTTCGCGGACGACCTTGATGACGTTGACTTTCTTGTCACCAGCAGCGGTCAGGACCAGGGCGAATTCGGTCTGCTCTTCGGCAGCACCAGCGTCACCACCGGCCGGTCCCGCGACGACGGCAGCCGCAGCAGAAACGCCGAACTTTTCTTCCATTGCAGAAACCAGTTCCGCAACTTCCATCACGGACATTTCGGCAACGGCGTTGATGATGTCTTCTTGAGAAAGTGCCATTTTCAAATTCCTAAACTTTGCGGAGCCCCAGCCGGCATCGGCCAAGTGCTCGTTGATTCAATAGTCGACTCAGTCTACGCGAGCAGGCACCGATCAGGCGGCTTCTTCCTGCTTTTGGTCGCGAAGAGCTGCAAGAGTACGAACCAGCTTGCCGGCAGAAGCTTCCTTCATGACGGACATCAGCTTGGCGATCGCTTCATCGTAAGTCGGCAACGTAGCCAGACGGTCGATATCGGCGGCCGGGATCATCTCCCCTTCGTAAGCCAGCGCCTTGACTTCAAATTCCTTCTGCGACTTGCCGAACTCCTTGAACAACCGCGCGGCAGCGCCGGGGTGATCGTAGGAGAAGGCCAGCAGCGTGGGGCCTGAGAAAGTCTCGTTCAGGCACTCCCATGAAGTCCCTGACAGCGCGCGGCGAGCCAGCGTGTTGCGGACAACACGAATCTGGACGCCATTCTCGCGAGCCTGCTTGCGCAAATCGGTCATTGCGCCAACGGTGACACCGCGAGAATCGGCAACTACGACGGAAAGAGCGTCCTTAGCGGCTTCACTGACCTCGGCAACAATCGCTTTTTTGCCTTCGAGTGCTAGTGGCACAGTGGTTACTCCTTCGTGCCGGGGCGACGACGTCGCGACCCGGTGGTTACCATCTCTTTCACCCGACATCGGTGAAAGTCTTGGATGATGGCTGCACACCTGAATCGGCGAGCAACACCATCTGCGCAGGCCCCTCTACAGGGCATTAAGTCGACGACTGGTGCCGACACCTGCGGTCTTTGACGGTGCCCCGCCCCACTCTGCCAGGACGACGCGAATCGTCCTGGCAGCGCACGGGGACCGCAAAGTTACTGCCTAGTTGCCGGCAATCACGCAAAAGTGCTGTGATCGACGGTCAGACCCGGGCCCATCGTGCTGGACAGGGTCAGTTTCTTGAGATAGATACCCTTGGACGTGCTCGGCTTGAGACGCTTGAGGTCGTTGACCAGTGCTTCGAGGTTGCCCTTGAGCGCGTCGGCCGGAAAATCCACCTTACCGATAGAGGCATGGATAATGCCGTTCTTGTCGGTACGGAAGCGGACCTGGCCCGCCTTGGCGTTCTTGACTGCTGTCGCAACGTCGGGAGTCACGGTGCCGACCTTGGGGTTCGGCATCAGGCCACGCGGCCCCAGGATCTGGCCCAGCTGACCGACCACACGCATGGCGTCCGGAGCAGCCACGACGACGTCGAAGTTCATGTTGCCCTTCTTGACGTCATCAGCCAGATCTTCCATGCCAACGATGTCGGCACCGGCTTCCTTGGCGGCATCGGCGGCAGCGCCCTGAGCAAACACGGCAACACGGACGTCACGACCCGTGCCGTTCGGCAGCACGGTAGCACCACGCACGACCTGGTCGGATTTACGCGGATCGACACCCAGGTTGATAGAGACCTCGACAGCCTCCTTGAACTTGACCGTGGACACCTCGGAAAGCAGAGCGACGGCTTCTTCAAGGGTGTAGACCTTGCCCGGCTCGACCTTCTCGCGAATCATCTGAGCACGTTTTGTCAGCTTTGCCATGATCAGAGGCCCTCCACATTGAGGCCCATGCTGCGGGCACTACCAGCAATGGTACGAACAGCGGCTTCAAGATTGGCAGCCGTCAGATCCGGCTCCTTCGTCTTGGCGATCTCTTCGAGCTGCTCACGCGTCACGGTGCCGACCTTGGTCTTGTTCGGCACACCAGAACCGGATTTGATACCGGCGGCCTTCTTCAGCAGCACAGCTGCCGGCGGCGTCTTGGTGACGAAAGTGAAGCTGCGGTCGCTGTAAACCGTGATCACGACCGGCGTCGGCAAGCCCGGCTCAATTTCTTGAGTCGCGGCGTTGAACGCCTTACAGAATTCCATGATGTTGACGCCGTGCTGACCCAGCGCAGGGCCCACGGGCGGACTCGGATTGGCCTTGCCGGCTGCGACTTGCAGCTTGATATAGGCCTGAACTTTCTTAGCCATTTTGAACTCCAGTCGGGTACGGACGCCTTGCGGCTCCCCTATTCAGCCGGCACATCGACCGGCAACGATAACGCAGCACCAGAAGGCGCTGCGGTGAATGCTGCTTCGGCGCCGGTCAGTCCTTGACTACCTGGACGAACTCCAGCTCGACCGGCGTCGAGCGCCCGAAGATCAGCACGCTGACCTGCAGGCGACTCTTTTCATAGTTGACCTCTTCCACGACGCCGTTGAAGTCGGCGAAGGGGCCATCGACGACACGTACGGTCTCGCCTGGCTCGAAGAGTGTCTTGGGACGTGGCTTGTCGGTGCCATCCTGGACCCGGCGCAAGATCGCATCCGCTTCTTTCTGGGTGATCGCAGCGGGCTTTTCCGGCGTACCACCGATGAAACCCATGACTCGCGGCGTTTCGTTGACAAGATGCCAAGTCTGTTCGTTCATCTCCATCTCGACCAGCACATAGCCGGGATAGAACTTGCGCTCGCTCTTGCGGCGCTTGCCGTCACGCATTTCGACGACTTCCTCGGTGGGCACCAGGATGTCACCGAACTGGTCCTCGACACCGTAAAGCTTGACGCGCTCGATCAACGAACGCATAACCTGCTTCTCAAAACCGGAATAAGCGTGAACGACGTACCAACGCTTGGACATGAAAACTCCTAGCCAATGATTCCGGACATCGCCCAACCGAGGACGGTATCGATAAGCCACAGCAACAGACCCACAACCAGGACGGCCGCCAATACGATCAATGTCGTTTGGATAGTCTCTTGTCGGGTCGGCCAGACAACGCGTTGAATTTCGCGCTTAGAGCCACGCGCCAGCTCCATCAGCGCCCGCCCCTTGGTCGTGGTCAATGCGATCGCTGCGGCAATGCCGCAAACGACGACGACACCCAGCACGCGATACAGCAGGGCCTGCTCCGCGAACCAGGCATTACCGCCGACCGCGACCGCGAGCAGTAACACCACGACAATCCATTTTGGGGTGTCGTAGCGTGACTCCTGCACCTCGGCGTTGTGCTTCATGAAAACTCCTCAACTCAAGGCGCGATAACCGAACAAGACAAGGTATCAATACGAGCCAGCCTGGGGAAGACTGGCAGGCCAGGAGGGAATCGAACCCCCAACCTGCGGTTTTGGAGACCGCTGCTCTGCCAATTGAGCTACTGGCCTGCAACTACACATCCGAGAATCACCCGGAAATTAGGAGGGCGCTATGATAGCGGAGAAATGTCGAGAAAATCAATCCCGTCACGACATTTTCTTTCGCCATCAAAAAAGCGAGCTCATGCTCGCCTTCACGCATCTTTCGACAACAAAAAAATGGAGCTCATGGACGGAATTGAACCGTCGACCTCACCCTTACCAAGGGTGTGCTCTACCCCTGAGCTACATGAGCTTAAATCATCACCAACAGCATGGAGCGGGTAGTGGGAATCGAACCCACACCATCAGCTTGGAAGGCTGAGGTTCTACCATTGAACTATACCCGCCTACCCGCTCTGACTCTGGTTTACCGAGACAGACCGGTAAAACTCTGTCATAAAATCTGGTGGAGAGGGAAGGATTCGAACCTTCGAAGCTTTCGCGGCAGATTTACAGTCTGCTCCCTTTGGCCACTCGGGAACCTCTCCATGCCGGCGGCAGATTTTACCCTACCACTCATCAATGTCAAGCATCTGTTTTTTACTACAATAACAGCGCCGCACACCGATGGCCTTGCGTTCAAAGCGGGGCGCATTGTGTCAAAGGAAGGCACTCAATGCAAGCGTGAATATGCATTTTCGACAATGGCTTTCCGTAGCGGACTACTCCTCCAGGCGAATGCTGATCTCGCCTCCAGTCAGCGCCCGTTCACCGGTATCCGTCATCACTACCAGATTGCCCTGCCGGTCGACTTCGATCGCCGTGGCGGCATAGGACGTGCTGCCCTGGTGAATACGGATGGCATGACCAGCATAAGCATGCCTACGGTTCCACTCCGCTCGCCAGGCGCTGAAGCCTTGCCGCTCGAATTCAGGCAACATCGTCAACAAGGATTCGATCAGAGCCGCAGCGACATGATTGCGAGAGGGGGAATCGATCACGTCTGCGAGAGCCCCTATGGGCTGCCCTGCCGCCTTTCGCACAGCGTCATTCAGCGAGACGTTGACCCCAATACCGATGACTACCTCACAAGGCCCTTCGACGTCCCCGGTCACCTCGAGCAGAATGCCTGCAAGCTTTCGCCACTCGTCGTCGATGGCGATCAGAACGTCGTTGGGCCACTTCAAGGCAACATTGGCACCAAACGTTTCGACCACCTCAGCCAGCACCACGCCAACGGCTAGGCTCAGCCCTTCGAGCGCAGCTACACCCGATTCGAATCGCCATCCCAGGGAAAGAATCAGACTGCCCCCCCAACTGGTACTCCAGGACTTGCCTCGGCGTCCTCGGCCTGCCGTTTGACTTTCTGCCAGGCAGACCTCGCCATGGCCCGCACCATGCCGGAAGCGATCTCGCAGGAAGGTATTGGTGGAATCGAGCACATCCTCGACGAACAGCCGCTTGAGGTGGCGCCGAGGCCCGGCAGGAAGCTGCGCAACGATACTGGCCCCATCAAGAGACTCCAGCGAGTTGACCAGGCGGTATCCGCGCCCCTTGACTGCCTCCAGTGGCAGATCCATTGCTTCCAGCTTCTTGAGCTGCTTCCAGACAGCCGTGCGCGAGACACCTAGATGTTCGCCTAGCTGCTGACCAGAGTGATAATTGCCATCGCCCAGCAGGCGTATCAGATCACCGATGCTCATGAAGGATTATTGCCCAGCGAGAAAAGCGCCATTCTAGCGAAATTCCAGCGCCACCGATAACGAGGCGGAGCCGCTCCCCTCGACTGGGTAGCGACAGACCACCCCTAGGCCGATTTTGCATTGACCAATAAAGAAAAAACCCCAGCCTTTTGGGCTGGGGTTTCGGATAGATGCCTGACGATGACCTACTCTCACATGGGGAGACCCCACACTACCATCGGCGCTGAGCGGTTTCACTACTGA
>NZ_MCAP01000009.1:0-97828 GCF_001858555.1 Salinicola sp. MIT1003 | reverse complement strand
GAGCTTGCCTTGTCATGGGTCACCTCGTCTCAGTGTACTGTCTTAACGGGGTGTCCACTGCTGATGGGCAAGATCAGGGCTTAGTCTTGCTGTAACTTTTGTAGCCCGACGGGTAAGGATGCGCGTAGTACCAGATGGTGTCGGTGTGGAAGTGCTCTTTACCGTCATCCACTGTGGCACCCTTGGTGAAGAACAGTAGATTGGTCTTGATGGTAGTATAAGGTGCGAACACACCTTTGGGCAGGCGCACGATAGTATGTAGCTTGCAGTCGCGGAGCAGTAGCCTCTTCAGCGTGGCCTTTGTGCCCTCGCCAAACAGAAAGCCATCGGGCAGTACCACGGCGGCGCGGCCGTTATCCTTCAGGAGCTTTTTAATGATGAGTGCCATGAACATGTCGGCCGTCTCACGAGTACGCAGGTCAGCTGGGTAATCGCTACCGACGCCGTCATCTTCGTAGCCGCCAAAGGGGGGATTGGTGATGACGCAATCAACCTTGCTGTGGGCGCTCCACTCGTTCCAACCGATTCCTAGCGTGTTCTTGTGCTCAATCTGGCTAGGCACATCAATACCGTGTAGCAGCATGTTCGTGGTACACAGTAGGTGCGGGAGCTGTTTCTTCTCGATTCCGCGAATGAGCTCTTCAATGGCGCGCTGGTCTTCGGCACTAGAGCTAACTGTTATTTGGTTACGCAGGTGGTCAATGGCGGCGGTCAAGAAGCCACCCGTGCCGCAGGCCGGGTCCATTACTGCCTCCCGCTTGGCAAGGCTAGGATTGACGCGATCGATCATGAACTGGGTAATAGCGCGCGGAGTGTAAAACTCACCGGCGTTGCCCGCACCGCGCAGGTCATTGAGTAATTGCTCGTAGACGTCACCCAAGTTAGCACGGGTCTTGAAATCGTGGAAGTTAATGACTTCTTCCAGCTTCTCGATCACGGCTAGTAACTGGGTGCCAGACTTCATGTAATTGTTAGCATCCTCAAAAACACTGCGAATGACCTTATGCTGAGGGCCAGCGTTGGCGTCCAGATCCTTGAGATTAGGGAACAGTTCATTGTTGACGAAGCTGTTCACCTCGCTGGCAGCAATCTGTGGTTTTTTCTTACCATCAGGCCCGGCCACGTAGGCAGCCCAGTTGCGCCAACGCATGCGCTCAGGCAATGGAGACCGGTATTTCGGGTTGTCGTCTTCCCACTCTTCTTCTCGCTGGTCGAAAACCTTAAGGAAGAGCATCCAGGTTAGCTGGCCTAGACGCTGGGCATCGCCATCGACACCGTCATCCTTGCGCATGATGTCTTGGATGGATTTGATAGTACTGCTGAGATTCATCGCACTGCTCTCTTTCCGCGAAGCCTAAATGGGTCAGGCTTGCCTCTATCCGTGGTCGTCGTATAGCGCCTTTTCAAGCACCTGCACGGCTTGTGTATATTGCTCGATGCTGCCGAATATGCCGCGCCGGATTTGTGTCTTACTGCCAAGCTGATCGAACGGAGGCAGTTCCAATACTTTGGCGTCTTCGATATCTTGCACGCCGTGGTCGGCGAACTTGTCAAGTAGAGCTGCGAGCACGGCCCGGGCCTGCTCACCATACTGGCCAAACACATCGCGTTTTTTCACATTGTTGGCCCGCTCGCGACGGGTGAGTGGCTTCTGGTCAAAGGCGACGTGGGCGACCAGATCGAAGGCGTCCAGCTCGTAGCCATCGGGTACGGCTTGTTGCAAAATGTGCAGAGGTACACCGTGCCCTGCCAGCTCTTCCAGCACGACTTGCTTGCGCTCTGCACTGTTCCAGCGGCGCAAGAATTCGGTGAGACTGGTGAACTCGGCCTGCAGCGCCTTCTTGATGTCATCCTTGAGCAGGGCGCGGTAGTCTTCGGTAATAAGCTTGCCATCCGCATCAAGGTATTGGGAGCGTTCGACAGCGACGCTCACATCCACGTCATCGATAACGTATTTGCGGCGGCCTTCGCTAACACCACTCCCGCCGATGTCACCACCTGGCGAGCTATCATCGCCATCTATGGGCTCAGGCTCGTCGGCCCCGGATTGTGTAGAGGTTTCAGGCGGCACCACGGGTTCGTCGGGTTTGGGTTCGTAGATCACTACAGGTTCGCCATCAAAATCGGGGTCGGCGAACAGGCGTGTGGCACCTTTAAAATCCATGATGGTGAAGTAGAGCTTTTGGTAGTCTTCGCGTAGCCGGGTACCGCGACCAATGATCTGCTTGAACTCGGTCATTGAGTTGATGCTCTGGTCCAGCACAATGAGCTTGCAAGTCTTGGCATCCACCCCAGTTGTGAGCAGCTTGGAAGTAGTAGCAATAACGGGATAAGGCTCGTCGTTGTCGATAAAGTATGAGAGCTGGGCCTTGCCCTCGTTGTCGTCTCCGGTGATGCGCATCACGTAACGGCGGTTACTGGCAGCTGCCGGGATGATCTTTACCAGTTCCTGCCGCATGCGTTCTGCATGATCCTGATCGTCACAGAAGACGATAGTTTTAGCCATCGGGTCGATAGTACTCAGGTATTCCCAAACCTTGCTGGCGACCAAGCGAGTGCGTTTTTCCAGTACCAGATTACGATCGAAATCCTTCGTATTGTACTGCCGTTGTTCGACAGCCTGACCAAGTTTGTCGATCTTACCTTGGTCAGGGGTATACCCCACAGCATCGACGTCAGAGGCAATGCGAATGACCTTATATGGCGCAAGGAACCCGTCTTCGATGCCTTGCTTGAGTGAATAGGTGTAGATTGGCTCACCAAAGTAAGTGATGTTGCTCACCTCCTTGGTTTCCTTCGGTGTTGCAGTCAGGCCTAGGTGAGTGGCACTGCTGAAGTAACCGATCACGTCACGCCAAGCGGAGTCATCCGCCGCGCTGCCGCGATGGCATTCGTCGATCACAACCAAGTCGAAAAAATCGGCAGGGAACTGACGGTAGATTTGCTTCCACTCTTTCCGCCCCGTCACGGCCTGATAAAGCGCCAAATAGATTTCGTAATTCTTTTTGACTTCGCGATTAGTGACTTTGTGCATCACCTCACCGAAAGGAGCAAAGTCCTGCTGCATGGTCTGGTCTACGAGGATATTGCGGTCAGCAAGAAATAGAATACGCTTCTTAGTTTTACTTTTCCAAAGACGCCAAATGATCTGAAACGCCGTATAGGTTTTACCCGTACCGGTAGCCATAACCAACAGCACCCTCTGCTGACCCTTGGCGATCGCCTCGATAGCGCGATTAATGGCAACGCGCTGGTAGTAACGAGGCCTTTTGCCGCTACCATCAACGTAAAACGGCTGCTCAATCAGTTTGACGGCGGACGGCTCGACAAGACCTTTCCACTGCTCATAAAGCTTCCAAAGGTCGCTAGGGGCAGGAAATTCGGAGAGCGAAAGTTCACGCTCAACAGGCTGCGATAAGCCAGTGCGGTCATGAAGCATGAAGCCATCACCATTACTGCTAACGGCAAACGGTGCGTCTAGCATCTCAGCATAGGCCAAGGCTTGCTGCATACCATGACCGATGGAGAACCTTGCCTGCTTCGCTTCAATAACTGCTATTGGAATGTTAGGCCTGGCATAGAGTACAAAGTCAGCGCGCTTGGGGCCACCCTTGGCTTCAGGATTCTTTACTCGTATTGCCAGCTTGCCGCGCACAAGAACACGGCCTTCAGTAAGACGCACTTCTTCGCGAAATTGTTGATGACTCCAACCAGCCTGCTGAATAGCGGGGGTAACGAACTTGGTGCAGATGTCTCGTTCGCTCAGCTTATTCTTATCCATCACGTGCCCCACAGGCCAGAGTGTGTATAGAAGCTCAACAACAAACTATGTGCCGAATTTCGGTACTAACTAGTAACAAGAACCCGCTCGGTAGCGGGTTCTTGGTTAAAACAATACTTTTTAAATACTCACTCCCACTCAATCGTCGCCGGCGGCTTGCTGCTCACGTCGTAGGTCACCCGCGATACGCCGCTGATCTCGTTGATTATGCGGTTGGAGACCTTTTCCAGCAGCTCATACGGCAGGTGAGCCCAGCGGGCGGTCATGAAGTCGATGGTTTCGACAGCGCGCAGGGCGATAACCCACTCGTAGCGGCGGCCGTCGCCGACGACGCCGACGGACTTGACCGGCAGGAACACGGCAAACGCCTGGCTGGTCTTGTGGTACCAGTCGAAGTTGTGCAGCTCTTCGATGAAGATGGCGTCGGCTTCACGCAGGATGTCGGCGTACTCCTTTTTCACTTCGCCGAGGATGCGCACGCCGAGGCCCGGCCCGGGGAACGGGTGGCGGTAGACCATGTCGTACGGCAGGCCGAGCTCGAGGCCGAGCTTGCGCACTTCGTCCTTGAACAGTTCGCGCAGCGGTTCGACCAGCTTGAGCTTCATGGTCTCGGGCAGGCCGCCGACGTTGTGGTGCGACTTGATCACGTGGGCCTTGCCGGTCTTGCTGGCGGCGGATTCGATCACGTCCGGGTAGATAGTGCCTTGGGCGAGGAATTCGACACCGTCGATCTTGGCGGCTTCGCGGTCGAACACGTCGATGAAGGTGTTGCCGATGATCTTGCGCTTGGCCTCGGGGTCGTTCTCGCCGCCCAGCTTGGTGAGGAATTCGTCTTCCGCGTCGACGCGGATCACCTTGACGCCCATGTGGCTGGCGAAGGTGTCCATCACCTGGTCGCCTTCGTCCTTGCGCAGCAGGCCGTTGTCGACGAACACGCAGGTGAGCTGATCGCCGATCGCCTTGTGCAGCAGTGCGGCGACGACGGAGGAATCCACCCCGCCGGAAAGGCCGAGCAGCACGTGGCGGTCGCCGACCTGGTCGCGCACGCGCTCGGTCAGGTCTTCGATGATCTGCGCCGGGGTCCAGAGTTTTTCCGCCTTGCAGATATCCAGCACGAAGCGTTCGAGAATGCGCTGGCCCTGCAGGGTGTGGGTCACTTCCGGATGGAACTGCACGCCGTAGAAGCGCTTTTCCGGCCAGGTCATGGCGGCGATCGGGCAGCTCGGCGTGGAGGCGGTAACGGTGAATTCCGCAGGCGCCCGGGCGACCTTGTCCCCGTGGCTCATCCACACGTCCAGCAGCGCCCCGCCGTCGTGGCCGACATGATCCATGATCCCGCCGAGCAGGTCGTCTTCCGCCGCGACGCTGATCTGGGCGTAACCGAACTCGCGCTTGTTGGAGCCTTCGGTGGCGCCGCCGAGCTGCTCGGCCATGGTCTGCATGCCGTAGCAGATACCGAAGACCGGCAGGCCCATCTCGAACACGCATGCCGGCGCCCGCGGCGAACCCAGCTCGGAGACCGATTCCGGCCCGCCGGAGAGGATGATGCCGTTGGGATTGTATTCGCGGATCTCTTCTTCGGTGATATCGAAGGCGCGGATCTCGGAGAACACGCCGATCTCGCGCACGCGGCGGGCGATCAGCTGCGTGTACTGGGAGCCGAAGTCGAGGATCAGGATCTTGTGCGAATGGATGTCGGTCATCGGATGAGCCCTGGAAGTGAACCTAAAACAAGCAACGGCGCTGTTAGGCGCCGCTGATGAAGCCGGAAATGGCTAGAAACTGATTCGATGGTCGAGCCCATGCAAGACGAACTCGACCATGAGAAGAAACCTTTCGAGCGATGCTCAGGGGAGGCGAACGGCGGCGAGATAGCGAAGTTTACGTGGTTGTAAATGAGCATATCGAGCCGCCGTTCAACAAAGCCTGAGCGAGCGCAGAAGGTTTCTTAAGCTCCGCGATAATTAGGAGCTTCTTTCGTGATCTGCACATCGTGTACATGCGACTCGGTAATGCCGGCGCCGGTGATCTTGACGAACTCCGGCAGCGTGCGCATCTCGTCGATGTTGTGGCAGCCGGTGTAGCCCATGGAGGCGCGCAGGCCGCCCATCATCTGGTGGACGATGGCGCTCATCTGGCCCTTGTAGGGCACGCGGCCTTCGATGCCTTCCGGCACCAGCTTCTCGACGCCTTCGTCCTTGCTCTGGAAGTAGCGATCCGAGGAGCCCTGAGTCTGGGACATCGCGCCCATGGAGCCCATGCCGCGATAGGCCTTGTAGGTCCGGCCCTGGAACAGTTCGACTTCGCCCGGCGCTTCCTCGGTGCCGGCGAGCATGCTGCCGAGCATCACGGTGCTGGCGCCGGCGACGATCGCCTTGGCGATATCGCCGGAATAGCGCACGCCGCCATCGGCGATCAGCGGGATGCCGAATGGCTTGAGCGCTTCGGCGACGTTGGCGACGGCGGTGATCTGCAAAACGCCGACGCCGGTGACGACGCGGGTGGTGCAGATGGAGCCGGGGCCGATGCCGACCTTGACCGCGTCGGCGCCGGCTTCGGCCAGCGCCACGGCAGCTTCGCCGGTGGCGATGTTGCCGCCGATCACCTGCAGGTCCGGGTAGTGCTCCTTCACCCAGCGCACGCGCTCGATGACGCCCTTGGAATGGCCGTGGGCGGTATCGACGACCAGTACGTCGACGCCGGCTTCGACCAGTGCGGCGATGCGGTCCGGGGTTTCCGGGCCGGTGCCGACGGCGGCGCCGACCAGCAGGCGGCCATCGGCATCCTTGGCGGCGTTCGGGTAGGTGCGGGCCTTTTCGATGTCACGCACGGTGACGAGGCCGCGCAGGTGGAAGTCCTTGTCGACGACCAGGATCTTCTCGATGCGGTTTTCCTGCAGCTTGGACTTGATCACGTCCAGCGGGGTGCCTTCGAGCACGGTGACCAGCTTGTCGCGCGGGGTCATGATCGCTTCGACGCTGTCGCTGTGATCCGGCTGGAAGCGCATGTCACGCCCGGTGACGATGCCGACCAGGGTCTCGCCCTCGACCACCGGGAAGCCGGAATAGCCGTACTCGGAGGCCATCTCCAGCAGGTCCTGCAGCTTGGCGTTGGGACCGACGGTGACCGGGTCCTTGACGATGACGCTCTCGTGCTTCTTGACCTTGCGGACCTCGGCGGCCTGCTGGTTGATCGACATGCTCTTGTGAATGATGCCGATGCCGCCTTCCTGGGCCATGGCAATCGCCAGACGCGCTTCGGTCACGGTATCCATGGCCGAAGAGAGCAGCGGAATGTTCAGGGTCAGGTTGCGGGTCAGGCGGGATTTGAGGTCGACGTCTCTGGGCAGGACATCCGAGTAGCGGGGTACGAGTAATACGTCATCGAACGTAAGAGCTTCTTGCGCTATACGTAGCATGGTCGGAAACCCAATTTGGCAGGTGGTGGGGAGCCTGTGACAGCCTGCGGCACCGCGATGGTCCTTGAAGGTGAATGCCCTGGGACAAGCCCGTGGGGACCGTTCTTGCAGTGTGGACTCGGCAATGAACCGGGAGCCGCGAAAAGTTAATCGCGCATTATAGTCGCTTGGCCGACGCTGCTCAATGGCAGTCGCGGGTCGCGTCGTGTCGTCGAGTCGGGGCGATGCCGGGCGGCTTCGTGTTAGTCTGGCCGCCATTCGTCATTCACACGTTCTCTTTCCGGATCACGCCATGTCCGCGTTCACGACAACGCCATCGCCGCAGGCGATCTCCGTCAGCGACCTCAACCGCCAGGCCCGCCAGATGCTGGAGCGCGGCTTCGGCGACTGCTGGGTCGAGGGGGAAATTTCCGGGCTGGCGCGGCCCGCTTCCGGCCACATCTACTTCACGCTGAAGGATGCCAAGGCGCAGCTCAGGTGCGCGTTCTTCCGCAACCGGGCGAGCCTTTCCCGCACGCCGCTGAAGGATGGCGACCGGATCAAGGTCCGCGGGCGGGTGTCGATCTTCGAGCCGCGGGGCGATTACCAGTTAATCGTCGATGCCGTGCAGCCCAGCGGCGAAGGCGAGCTGATGGCGGCCTACGAGCGACTGAAGCGGCAGTTGACCGCCGAAGGCGTGTTCGCCAATGCCCGGCCGCTGCCCTACCCGCCCCGGCATCTGGCACTGATCACCTCCCCTACCGGCGCGGCGATTCGCGATGTGCTGGCGGTGCTGCGGGCGCGCTGGCCGATGGTCCGCGTCAGCGTATTTCCGTCGCCGGTGCAGGGCCGGGAGGCGCCGCCGGCGCTGATCCGGGCGCTGGCCCTGATTAATCGTCAGGTGAGAACCAATCGTCAGGCGCGGCGGGAAGACGCAAGCGACCCGTTCGACGCGATCCTGATCACCCGTGGCGGCGGCAGCCTGGAAGACCTGTGGGCGTTCAACGACGAGCATCTGGCGCGGGCGATCTTCCATTCGAAGTTGCCGGTGATGGCCGCCATCGGCCACGAGGTCGACGTGACGCTGGCCGAGTTCGCCGCCGACGTGCGCGCGCCGACGCCCTCCGCCGCCGCCGAGCGGCTGGTGCCGGATCGCCGCGATCTCGAGGCGACGCTGAATCAGCAGCGGAGAAGGCTTCATCAGGCCTGGCGCGGGCGCTTCAACGCCGAGTCCCAGCGGCTCGATCATCTGCGCGCGCGGCTGCGCCATCCCGGCGAACGCCTCGCTCAGCAGCGTCAGCATCTGGCGGGGCTGGATCGCCGGCTGCAACTGGCGATGCGCCAGCGCCTGCAACGCGATCACCAGCGGCTGGAGGCGGTCACTCGGCGCTTCACGCTGCATGACCCGAGCCGGACGCTGCGCCAGGCTCGCGAACGGGTCGAACAGCTCCGGCAGCGGCTGGAAGCCGGTCAGCGGCGGAAACTGCAGCAGGAGCGCCAGAACCTGCAGGGAATCGCCCGCGAGCTCAATGCGGTCAGCCCGCTGGCCGTCCTGGGCCGGGGCTATTCGATCCTGCAGGACGACCGCGGCCAAGTCGTCCGCGCCGCCAGCCAGACCCAGCCCGGCCAGACGCTGACGGCCCGTCTCGGCGAAGGCCGCCTGAAGCTGGAAGTGAAGCGGCGGCTGAAGCGCTGATACATCGAGAAGACAGAGCGGTTGCCGCTCGGTAATCGACGACAGGCCATTGGCAAAAAGCCACCGCCGGCAATTCATTCATCGCCGGCGGTGGCTTTCGACTTTCCTGCACTCGATTGCGAGCGGCGTCAGCCAGCCGGATCCGGCATCGCGCTCGGCTTGAAAGAGCCGGGATCGAGATCGTGACGCGCGAGCAGCTTGTAGAAGTCGGTGCGGTTGCGTCCGGCGATGCGCGCTGCCTGGGTGACGTTGCCTTCGGTGATCTTGAGCACTTTGATCAGGTAGCTGCGTTCGAACCCGGCGCGCGCCTCGCTGAACGAGGGCAGCGCGTTCTCCTCGGCGGCCAGCGCCTGCGACACCAGCGCTTCCGGAATCATCGGCGTGCTGGTCAGGGCGACGCACTGCTCGACCACGTTGACGAGCTGGCGCACGTTGCCGGGCCAGCCGCTGGAGGCGAGCAGGTTGAGCGCTTCCGGCGAGAAGCCTTTGACGAACGGTTTATGCCGCGCCGACACCTGGGAAACCATGTGCTTGGCCAGCAGCGGGATATCCTCGGCCCGCTCGCGCAGCGGCGGCAGCTTGAGATTGACCACGTTGAGGCGGTAGTAGAGATCCTCGCGGAAGTCGCCTTCGTGCATGGCGCGGTCGAGATCGCGGTGGGTGGCGGAGATGATCCGCACGTCGATCGGAAACGACTTGGTGCTGCCCAGCGGGCGAACCTGGCGCTCCTGCAATACGCGCAGCAGCTTGACCTGCAGCGGTAGCGGCATGTCGCCGATCTCGTCGAGGAACAGGGTGCCGCCGTCGGCAGCCAGGAACAGCCCTTCATGCTGGCTGACCGCGCCGGTGAAGGCGCCGCGGGCGTGACCGAACAGCTCGCTTTCCAGCAATTGCTCGGGCAGTGCGCCGCAGTTGATCGCCACGAACGGCTTGTCGGCACGCGAGCTGGCCTGATGCATGGCGTTGGCGAGAAGCTCCTTGCCTGTACCACTGGGGCCAGTCACCAGCACGCTGACATCGGAGGCGGCGACCATGTAGGCCTGTTCGAGCACGCGCTCCATCTGCGGGCTGCGGGTAATGATCTTCGAACGCCACGCTTCGCCGCCCTCGCCTCGCGTGGTCGGAGTCTGCTTGAGCGCTTCGTCGATCGCTTCGAACAGTTCGTCGCGATCGACCGGCTTGGTCAGGAAGCTGAACACGCCCTGACGGGTGGCGCTGACGGCATCCGGTATCGAACCGTGGGCAGTGAGGATGATCACCGGAATACCCGGCACCCGCCGCTGCAGCTCGTGGAACAGGGTCAGCCCATCCATTTCGTCCATGCGCAGATCGGAAAGCACCAGATCCGGCGAGGTCTCTTCGATGTGGGTCAGCGCTTCGCGACCGCTCTCCGCCGTGGTCACCCGGAAGCCGCGGCTTTCCAGACGCATGCCCAGCAGCTTGAGCAGGCTGGTGTCGTCGTCGACCAGGAGAATGTGGGCGGTGTTGCTGCTCTTGCCCGGCTGCATGGCCGGGGTTCTCACCGGTCGGGTCTTGGGTGTTTCGATATTCAATGACATGGGATGGGCACCTCCTGCCACCGCTTCACCCTATCGATGCCGATAAAGGCGTGTCACGCTCGATGTGACGCGGTCGTGCGACGCCGGTATCGCCTGGGTCGCACGGATGGCCTGGTTTTACGTGTGTGTTGATATTCGCGGGGATCTTGTCTTGAAGATCGGTCGCGAGCGTCCTCGGAGATCAATCGCGTGCGTTGATGGTCCGCTCGATGTCGGTCAATGCATCCAGCTTGTCCGACATCTCCTGGAGTTGTTGTTTTAGTTTCTCGTTTTCGTCTTTCAGTGCCTGCGTGTCGTCGCGCCGGCCGCCCTGGCTCGCACCCCGCTGCGCATAGAGCTGTCGCCGCGCTTCCAGACCGTTCAGCCATTGCCGAAGCAGCGGCTGCAATCGGGAAGGCGCGGCGTCGATGGAGGCTTTGTAGAGATCGGAGGCTTCCCGCCATTCACCGGGGCCATCCCAGGAGAGCACCACGGCGCGCACGGCCTTCTGGTCCATGCGGCCCTGGCCGACCCTGGCCAGGGTCTCTTCGCGCCAGTCGTCATCCCCGCGCTGCGCTTGCAGGCCGAACTCGACCCAGGTATCGACCAGGCATACGTTATCGGCGTAGGTCGGGATCTCGCCGCAACCGTAGGGCACGGGCTCACTGGTAAGGGACTGACAGCCTGCCAGCGCCATCACGCCGAACAGGGCAAGCGTCGTTCTCATTTGACTGACCATGTTTCCTTCCTTGAATCACCGCCCGGCAGCGTCTCGTCCGGTGCGGCGTCATTTTCGTATTGCGTTCCATGCGTCGGGAAATCCGCCCACGGCAGGGTAAGACGGAAGCAGACCGGCAGCTCGGCATCGTCCACCAGCGCCAATTGGCCATCCTGCAACTTGGCGCAGTCCGCGGCGACCGAAAGCCCGATGCCCGATCCCTTCAACGGGCCCTTGCGTCTCACGCTGCCCTGGTAGAAGGCTTCGAACAGGTGCTCGCGATCGGCTTCGGCAATGGGCTCGCCGCTGTTGGCGACATCCAGTACCAACCAATCATGCTGGTTCGAGACACGAATCACCAATTGACCACCGTCGTCGCCATAGGCGATGGCATTCGAGATCAGATTGTCCAGCACGCGCGCCGTTCGCTCACGGTCCGCCTGCCATTTCAGCGGATGATGCGGGCTCTTGACGCGCATCCCCTTGTTGTCGAGCGCCAGCCGGTGCTTGGACAGCACTTCCTGGATCACCGTCGCGACATCGAACGAGGTGACTTTCATTCGGCGGCTGTTCTGCAACAGATTGTAGTCCAGCAACTGCTCGATCAACGTCTGCAGTTCCTGCCCGTTCTCGTCGATCAGCCTGACGACTTCACTCTGGCGCTCGTTGAGCTCGCCGGCCACACCGTCGGACAGCAGCGAGGTCCCTTCCCGGACGCTGGTCAGCGGTGTTTTCAGCTCATGCGACATGTGGCGCAGAAACTGCTGTTTCTGGGCTTCCAGCTCCGAAAGCCGCCCGGACAGCCAGGTCAGCCGGTCACCCAGTTGGACCAGCTCCGCCGGCCCCTGGATACGGATCGGCGTGTCGCTGCATTCGCCGCTGCCCAAACCGAAGATACGCCGTTCGAGCTGGCGGATGGGACGCGTGATCAACCAGGTGAAAAACAGCATCAGCATCAGGCTGGCGGAAACCAGCGCCGCGGTCTGCATCCACAGCCGCGCCTTGACCGCATCCGCCTGCTCGCGAATATTGGCGATGCGCGTGTCGATCAGATCGTTGGTGGCTTTCCTGACCGCATCGGACTCCGAGGCAAAACCGGAGAAGCGCTCCAGAAACGCGCTCATATCCTCCACCGAGGCCTGGGGCAGATAGCGCAACTGCTGGTAGCGCTCGGCCAGCGACTGAAAATCCGGGTTATTGCGCATCAACGACTCATGCTGTTGCAGCAGCTCGCCGAACTGTCGAACCTTCTGGTCGTAGATGTCGCGCAGCCCTTCTTCCTCGATGACTGCGTACTGGCGGGCGCTGCGCTCCATCTGCAGCGCCAGCGTACTCAACATGCGTGCCCGGCGCGTCTCTTCGACGGCTTCCCGGGCGCTCTGGTCGGCAAGCGTCGACAGCTGCGATAACGCCTGCCCGGCCTGAAACATCAGCACCGCTATCGGCAACATGACGACGACGAAGGCCAGCAACACGAGTTGCAGTAGCGAGCGAGGACGCCAGCGTCGGGAGAGCTTGGTGGTCATGAAAATCGCTCTATGCAGGATGCCCATCGGGGTCATGGATCGTTCCGCAAGAATAGCATTATTATCGATGTCTAATTTGGGCCACACTGGCGTGGGCTCGAAAAAACTGCACAAAAAAAGAAGGCCGGCAGAGCCGGCCCAAGGTACGCAGGGAACTGAAGGGTCGAGAACGACCTTGAAACACTGCCTGAATCAGTCATTCGAGATCGCTCCCCTGGCCTGAAGGGCCCGAGAGCCCCGTAGGCCCCGAAGCCGGTATTCGATTCGGCCATTCAGGGGCTATCGAATATCGTGGCGGCGAGCCGCTGCTTCGTGTCTGAACCGGTCGCCTGGCTTTCCGAAAGCGTGATTACGAAAAAAACGTTTCGAAAAACGCTGCGACCGGTCGCAATGGGTCCCCTCTTTCGAGGGGGAAGGCATCCTTGCCGGGGCATCCTTGCCCTAATGGTGCATCTCCTTGCCCGATGGGCCGCACCCGTCTCATCGCAACCTAAGTCACACATCGCGTGGAGCAGACGCTGTCGAATCTTGCCAGGCCCTGCACAGGGTAGTTGGGGGCCTGAAAAGATCCGCCGAGATGACTTCCGGAGAGATCATCTCGTCGCTCTCGATGAACAGTATTGCGACAGCCGTGCCAGTTTTATAAAAAACTATTTAAATCAATAGCTTAAATACGGCAAATTATTCGACAACGGATTGCCGGCCGTCTCTGCCCCGAAGAAACGCAAAAACGGGCTCAAAAACGTCTCCATAAGCAGACACCTTTTTGCCCTATTCAGAATATAAGAGAAAAATCAAAAAGTTAAAGCGTCTCCATTTGGATACGCCAAAGCGCAATCTACGCGGTCAGGGGTGTCGCTCTAGAGCGACTTCAGCAAGACCTTGGAGCGTCGGGCCTGGTTATAGGTCTCGCGCTTCAAAGCAGGGAGCGCTTCCGGCGTGGCCAGGGAGAAGCCGCGTTCGACGAACCAGTGCGTGGTATGCGTGGTCAGGGCGAACAGCTCAGTGAGCCCTTGTCGCCGGGCGCGACGCTCGATCTCGGCAAGCAGCGTCTCGCCCCGGGCACCACGCCGATAGTCGTCGTGCACGGCCAGACAGGCCAGTTCGCCCATTCTGGCGTCGGCGTAACTGTGCAACGCCGCGCAGCCGATCGCCATGCCGTCGCGGTCGATCACGATGTAATCCTCGATCTCGTGCTCCAGCCGCTCCCGGGTCCGGGCCACCAGCATGCCGCTGGCCTCGAGCGGCTTGAGCAGCGCGAGCAGGCCGCCGACATCGTCCAGCACCGCCTGCCGCAACTGCTCGTAGCGGTTCTGGGTGATCATGGTGCCGACCCCGTCGCGGGTGAACAGCTCGCCAAGCAGGGCGTCGTGATCGTGCCAGGAAAGCAGGTGGGTACGGCCGACACCGTGACGGGCCGCGCCGCAGGCCGCGCCCAGATGGCGGGCAAGCTCGCTGCCGGGTGTCGCCCGCTCGCGCAGGGTGTCGGCTTCGTCAGGTGTCAGCTGGCGCTGCAACTGGCCGCTGTCGTCGTGCAGCCCGGCCGATTCACCCAGCAGGATCAATTTATCCGCCTTGAGCGACACCGCGACATGCTGGGCGATCTCCGAGGCGTCGAGATCGAAGACTTCCCCAGTGCGGGAGTATCCCAGCGGCGGCAGGATCACCAGATTGCCGCCGGCGAGCAGGCTCTCGATCGCCTGGCTGCGCACGCGGCGGACTTCGCCGCTGTAATCGAAATCCACCCCGCCGCGCACGCCCAGCGGCTTCGCCGTCACCAGATTGCCGGAGACGGCGGTGAGTTCGACACCATGCAGCGGCGTATTGGGCAACCCCAGCGAGAGCTGGGCTTCGAGTTCGAGACGGTTTACCGCGGCAATGCGTTCGACGTGATCCATGACCTGGCGATCGGCGACCCAGCGCCCGCCGATGCGCACCGGCGTGATCCCGGCCGCTTCCAGCGCGGCGCCGACCTGCGGCCGGATGCCATAGACCAGCACGACCCGAACGCCGAGCGTATGCAGCAACGCCAGATCCTGCAGCAGCTGGCCACGTCGCGACGACGCCATCGCCTCGCCTTCGACCAGAATGACGAAGGTCTTGCCGCGGTGGGCGTTGATGTAAGGCGATGAATGACGAAACCAGTCGACGAAGGGAAAACGCGAGTCCAAGGATTAGACGCTCCGGCTGTGGGCTATGAGGCATGACCCGCGAGGGGTCTGCCTCGAACTATACCAGAGCGTCTTTGGGTCGGTAGACCAGCACCGGCGGCTACGGGTCGGTAGATGCGAATCGGCTTTAGCCGAACATGCCCTTGAACATGAAAAAGAAGGCGATCGACAGCAGCGCACCCGCCGGCAGCGTGATCAGCCAGGAGAGCACGATCGAGCCGAGCACGCGCAGGTTGAGTGCAGCCATGCCGCGCGCCAGGCCCACGCCGAGCACGGCACCGACCAGGGTGTGCGTGGTCGAGATCGGCAGGCCGGTGCCGGAGGCCAGCACCACGGTCGACGCGGCGGAGAGCGTCGCGGCGAAACCGCGGCTCGGGGTCAGCTCGGTGATGCCGGTGCCGACGGTGGCGATGACCTTGTGGCCGTAGGTCACCAGGCCGACCACGATCCCGCCGCCGCCGAGCACCAGCACCCACCAGGGCATGGCGGCAGCGCCGGAAACACCGCCGCCGTTCTCGACCACGCTGATCACCGCCGCCAGCGGACCGACCGCGTTGGCGACGTCGTTCGAGCCGTGGGCGAAGGCCATGGCGCAGGCGGTGAACATCATCAGCACGCCAAAGATGCGCTCCACGCTGGAGAAGTCGTAGTTGCTGCGGGCACGGCGGTCACCGCGGTTGATCCGGTTTTCCAGCAGCAGGCCGAACATCATGATGATCACGCCGAACGCCACCGCCAGCAGCAGGCTCTCGCCGAAGGTCAGCTGCAGGCCAACGTGGGACAACCCCTTGACCAGGGTCACCATCGAGACGATGAAACCGACCAGGAAAATATAGCCCGGCACATAGCGCTTGGCCGCCGCGAACGGATCGGGGTTGTCGAAGATCAGCACCTGCACCGAGCGGAACAGCATGAAGGAGAACACGCCAGCGATCAGCGGCGACGTTACCCAACTGAGCGCGATCGTTCCCACCGCGCCCCAGCTGACCGATTGCACGCCCAGCCCGGCCACCGCGAAACCGACGATGGCGCCGACGATCGAGTGCGTGGTGGAAACCGGCCACCCCTTCAACGAGGCGATCAGCAACCAGGAGCCGGCAGCAAGCAGCGAAGCCAGCATGCCGTAGACCAGCATCTGCGGGTCATTCTCGAGCAGGGCCGGGTCGATGATGCCTTTGCGGATCGTTTCGGTGACCTGCCCGCCGGCCAACCAGGCGCCGAGGAACTCGAAGATCACCGCAATGATGATCGCCTGCTTGATCGTGATCGCCTTGGAGCCGACCGAGGTTCCCATGGCGTTGGCGACGTCGTTCGCTCCAACCCCCCATGCCATGAAGAAACCGAAGACACAGGCAAGAATGATGAAGACATCACCGTATTGCGCAATGATGGACATAGGCTTTTATTCGCTTGAGTGGCGTGACGAAGGCATAGAATGACAAAGCCCGCGATCAGCGGGCCGTCAGTATCTGCAGGCGGCTGCCCACGCGCTCGGCGCGGTCGGACAGCTCGCCGATCCATTCGATGATTTTATAGAGAAAGATGACATCGACCGGCGGCAATTCCGCCTCGAGCTGGAACAGCTGGCGACGAATATCGATCTGCTGGTCATCGGCCTGGTGTTCGAGATCATGCAGCTCCTTGATCAGTTCCTGCATGACATCGGAGACATTGCGGCCAAAACCGGACTCGAGCAGATCCTCGAGCTCCTCGAGCGCCTTGCGCGCCTGGTCGACGGTGGCCACGGCGGTACGCAGATAGTCGCGCATCGGCTCCGCCAGCGGCTCGGGAATGATCATGTTCCGGCCCAGCATGATGCCGGTGATATCCCGGGCCTTGTTGGCGATCTTGTCCTGGACGCTGATCAGTTCCAGCAGATCGGAGCGCGAGACGGGCAGAAACATGGTATTGGGCAGATTGAGGCGCAGCTGCGTCTTGAGCTCATCCGCATCGTGTTCGAGACGGGTGATCGCTTCGCGGTGCTTGCGCGCTTCTTCCCAATCACCACCCAGCGCGGCATCGAAGAATGGCAACAACTGGCTGGCGCACTCGCTGGTCTTGACGATATGAGCCAGAAGCGGCTGGAACGGCGATCGTCCAAACAGCGCCGAGAACGGATTGGTACTCACCATAACGTGGCCTGGATGCGTTGGAAGTGGCGGCGTCAGTATAATGATTGCATCTGGATGCGTCATGAAAAATTCATGTTGATACCGACGTCCTGTCTTGTATTCGAGACAGCGTTCGTCTTTTGTCCAGGACGGTCTTTCAATTCAGGATGGCCGTTCCTTCAAGAACAGACAATCACTGCGGAGCATGCATGAGCGACGAGATCGAACTCAAACTGGCACTGTCGCCCGAGGGTCCTGCCCGCCTGATCGATCACCCCCTGTTGAGGAAGATGGCCTCGCGCACGGTCTCCCTGGGCAACCAGTATTACGACACCGCCGAGGCGATATTGCAGTCGCGCCGGGTCGCGCTGCGGGTCCGTCGCCAGGGAGCGCAACGTCTGCAGACTCTCAAGAGTGCCGCAGAGAGCCGCGGTGGGCTGTCGAGCCGGGGCGAATGGGAGTGGTCTATCGATGAGGCCGAGTGCAATGCCGTGGGCCTCGATGTGAACGGGCTGCGCGCCCTCGAGCACCCTGCCCTCGCCGATCTGGATCTGGCCACGCTGCGCCCGGTTTTCACCACGGATTTCGAGCGTCGGCTCTGGCGTTACCAGGCCGAGGGCAGCGATATCGAGATAGCGCTGGATCAGGGCACCATTCACGCCGGCGATGCCAGTTTGCCGATCTGCGAACTCGAGCTCGAACTCAAGCGCGGGCGCCCCGAGCAGCTCTGGGAGCTGGCGCAGGCTTTGTGCGAACCGTCGACTCCGGAGGCGACGCCGCTACCGGCGCGCCCGGCCAACCACAGCAAGGCCAGCCGTGCCGCCTGCCTGGGCAGCGGATGGCCCGAGCCGTCTTCGCCCCGGGAGGTCTCCGTGGATACGCTGATCGACGCGATCGACAACTGGCAGGACAGCCAGCATGCTGCCTGGCTCGCCAGCGCCGAAGCACAGTGCGAACGGCTCGTTCGCCAGTGGCGGGAAGTCGCTCGTCGACATGACGACCGCATTCCGGCGATCGAGCGGATTCACACCGCCCTGAACCAAGGGGTCGTACCCTGGGGCGGCCAGGACTGGCTGGCTCTCAGGCGTCAGGATCCCTAGGGTCTGTTGACGTTTCATGCACGGCCGCGCCGGAGCCAGTTTTTGTGCGGGGCAAGGCGTGAGGAGCGTAGTTTGGTCATTCCAAATGAACGACGAATAACGCAGCACCGTGCAAAAACTGGCCCGGCCCTTCGGGTTGCGCGGCAAATGGCGCCATGCGGCGTTGCGGGATTGGAAAAGGGAACCACCCTTCTCTGCATCCCGCGCCTGGCCTGGCGCCATTTGGCGCAGCAACGCGGTTCGCGCTGAAACGTCAACAGACCCTAGCGCTCTCGGCATCAACGTCAGGCCGACAAGGCTTGAGTGACGGGAAGTCATCGACCAGCCGATCCAGCGATAGCGGCCGGGCGTAGACATAGCCCTGAATGTCGGTGACACCCCATTCACACAGAAGCTTCAGGGTTTCGCACTCCTCGACGCCTTCCACGACGATGCCATAGTCGAGGCGCTGACAGAGCGCGATCACTGCCGACAGCACATGACGCTTGCGCGGCAAGGTGGTGACGTCCGTGACCAGCTCGCGATCGATCTTGACCGTATCCATCGGCATCGAGGTCAGCTGCGCCAGCGAAGAATAGCCGCTGCCAAAGTCGTCCAGCGCCACACGGATGCCGGCAGCCCGGATCCGGTCGAGAATGCGAAACGCCTTGACCGGATCGCTGAGCACCGAGGTCTCGGTGACTTCGATCTGGAGTCGATGACAGGGAATCCCGTGGTGGTCCAATGCCTCGAGCAGGGTGTCGAGAAGGCTCGGGTCCATCAGTTGGCGCGTCGAGAGATTGACGCTCAACAGAAAGCGGTCGCCGAAGCGCTGACGGATGGCATCGTCCTTGAGCATCGGCAATGCCTGCTTCATCAGCGCTTCCCATAGCGGGGAGATCAATCCGGAACGCTCGGCGACTTCGATGAAGCTGCCAGGCGCCACGATTTTCCCGCCGGGCGCCTGCAGGCGCATCAGCGCCTCGAAGCAGCGCACCTCGCCCTTCGAAACATCGATGATCGGCTGCACGAAGCAGCGAACCCCGCGAGTCGCCAGCGCCCCGCGAATCAACTGCTCGGCCTGGCTGTTCTGTCGCTCCCACTGCCGCAGCGATTCACTGTAATAGCGCCGCGAGCCGATATCCGACTGGCGTGCATTGGCCAGGGCCAGACGCGACCGATGGCGCCATTCGTCGACACTCACCGGCTCTGACGGGCTCAATACCGCCACTCCGCTGACATGCGACAGCCAGACCTGCTGCCCGTCTATCTCCACTGGTTGCGCAAGCAGCGCCTCCAGCGGCTCGAGGGCGTAATCGAGCCATTCGGCGTCATTGATCTCGAAAATCATCGCAAAGGTATGTTCCGGCAAGGCGATCAAAGCCACTTGCGGGGGCAACTGGCGGCGCATCTGCTGAACCAGACCCCGTAGCGCAGTGATGGCCTCCTCGACCGCCACGCCTTCGAACAGCGAGGCCACATTGAGCAGTTGGAACTTGACCAGCGCCAACGGTGACTGCGGTGACCGCGACAGGCGTTCTCGCAGCAGCAGGTCGAGATAATCGCCGTTGGGCAGCAGCGTCAGCGGATCAACGAGACGCTGTTCGGTGGTGTCGGTCTGGGTGCCGGCCATGCGAATCGCCACACCGCGATCATCGCGCTGGCATAACCCTCGGCACAGCATCGTGCGCCAGCCGCCGTAAGCGTCGCGAATGCGGTATTCCACATTGACCGACGAGGTCAACCCGTCCAGATGCTGGTACAGCGACCGCTGGACCTTGGCGCGGTCGTCGTCGTGAACCCGACGCAACCATTCATCGGGATGCTGCGGCCCTGCGGCATACGGCAACCCCAGCATGCTGGACCAGCGCTGCGACAACGTGATGTTGCCACTGGCGATATCCCACTCCCAGATACCATCGTTGGTGGCGGTCAGTACCAGGTTCAGCCGTTGCGTCCGCTCCTCGACGCGGGTTTCGAGCTCGTCGCGTGAGGCCTGAAGATCCCGGATCGTGCGTCGTACCGAATCGAGGACGAAGTTATTGAGCTGAGCCAGCTTCTGCACCGCGATTTCATCACTGTCGGTATGGACGTAAAACTCGAAATTGCCGTCCACGGCCTGACATAGCTGGTTGCTGATGGACTCGACTTCTGCCATCAGGTGCCGCTCGCACGCGTCCGAACCCCCAGGCCCTCTTCTCATGCCGCTGCCTCTTCCGCAAACGTCATTTCGAATCGACAGCAATCGTCACCGCGATGCCGGCAGCACGTCTCGACCAGCTCGCCGGTCTGACCATACTCCTCGAGCACCCGGGGGAAGATGGCACGGTAGAGCGAACAGAGCCCATTCGGCGAGCGGTACTCGATGACCAGCCACGAAGCGCTCTGTTCGACGACCCGAAACTTGTCATTCACCCGGCTACGCAGTTTGGGGTCACGCACACCGGCGCCGAGGGACGCATGGATGGCCGGCTGGCGCCCCAGGAGGGCTTGCGCCGATTCGGCCATCGAGAAGAACATGGGGTAGTGTCGGCGCGTCCACTGGATGAACAGATCGGCGTACAGCGCCATCAGCGCCTCATGATCGAGTTCGAGGTAATCGCCGGCCGCGGCGAAGAACGCCAGCGTATCGGCATCGTCGTAATCCGTGTCGATACGTCGTCCAGGCGACGGCACGCCTGCCCGCTCCGCGATCACCTGTACGGCCGTTTCGCCGTAGTTGGCCTCGACATGGTCAATGAGAACACGTTGAATCAACCCGATCATGAAAATACTACCCTCGCGTCAGTTTATGCCTGGGCATGGTTCCGATACATCGCATGTGGCTGGGACATGTAGCTGGGACATGTGGCTGGGACATGTGGCTGGGACAGGTGGCTGGGACAGGTGGCTGAAAATAGTACCGGTACAACGCAATGACTCGACGAACTTCAAATGCGCATGAGCTGACGGCCAATGACATCCAGCAATTCTAAGTAATCTTAGTATTATCGGTATCCACGCCGAGAACTGAAATGTGCCGTAAACGAATTGCCAGGCGCGCGCTACGGCGCCACTCAACACCAGGGACGGGAACTCAATCGATGCAATCGGGCGACTCATCGCTACGCAAGTGGCTATTCCAGATCATCTTCGAATCGGACACGCCACAGGCCAAGGCTTTCGACATTGCGCTGATCACCCTCATTCTGGTGAGCGTGGGGACCGTCTTCCTCGACAGCGTGCCGGGGCTGCATGAACGCTTCGGAGACATTTTCTATGTCATGGAATGGGGCTTCACGCTGATCTTCACGCTGGAGCTGGCGCTCAGGCTCTACTGTCTCGAACGGCCCTGGCGCTATCTGCGCAGTTTCTACGGCATTCTCGACGTGCTGGCGATTCTTCCGACCTGGCTCAGCCTGCTGATACCCGGCGCCCAATCGCTGCTGGTGGTGCGCGTCCTGCGCGTCCTGCGCGTGTTCCGCGTTCTCAGGCTCATGGAGTTCGTCGGCGAGGGCCGCATGCTGATGCAGGCGCTGCAGCGCAGCCAGCGCAAGATCCTGCTGTTTCTGACCACGGTGTTGTTGATCATCACGATCTTCGGCGCTCTGATCTACATGATCGAGCCGCCGGAGGCGGGCTTCACCAGCATGCCGCGTTCGATGTACTGGGCGATCGTCACGCTGACCACGGTGGGATACGGCGATATCGCCCCGGTGACACCACTGGGGCAGTTCATCTCCGCCTTCATGATGATCCTGGGCTACTCGATCATCGCCGTGCCGACCGGGGTCTTCTCGGCCGAAGTGATTCGCTCGATCCAGCGCGAGCGCTATTCCGAGGAAGCCTGCCCGGGCTGCGGCCGCGAAGGTCACGAGCGCGACGCCAGATATTGCCGCTTCTGCGGGACCTGGCTCAATGAAGAGACGCCGGACCCGAACGCGCGCAACGAGGACGAGACGCCGGCCAACGACGACCAACCGTCGCACTGACCCTGTCGCACTGCCCCTGTCGCACTGACCTTGGGCCAGAGAAACGTTACCGTTGTCATCATTCTGTGACATGACCGCGACAGACTCCTTCGAGCCCGCCTCGAGCGGTGTGTATTCATCGGGAGTCTGTCATGAAATCGTTTCGTTTCACGCTGCGGGGCGGCCTCATCGCCATGCTGCTGCTCTTCGCCCTGCTGACGTCGCTGATTGGCGGCGGCAGCTACCTGGCGATGAAGCAAGCCAGGGATGCCTTCGATTCCGTCCATGCGCTCAATGTCGTCCAGCTCGGCACCGCGCGCGAGATCTACGCGGCGCTGATGCAGACCCGCGTCCTGCTGGACAGCTACCAGACCGACTACAACCGCCTGCGCGTCAAGCCCGCCAAGAAGACCTGGGCACAGGCCGAAGCCACCTTCGACCACGCGAAACAGCGGCTTGCCGACCTTTCCCCGACGGGCAACCCCTCTTCGGAGCAGAGCCGAACGAATCGCGACCTGCAAAGCCGTTTCCAGGCACTGATCGAAGACGGCATACAGCCCGGTTTCGACTCGCTCAAGGCCTGGGACGTCTCGGCGTACCAGGCCAGCGTGCAGCGAGCCAGCGACCTGACCGCGGCGCTGGATGCCAGTCTCGCAACGCTGACCGCCGCCGCGAACGCCAACGCGGCGTCGGGCGCCGAGGCCATGGCACGCAACGTTCGTCACCTGCAGCTAGGGCTATCGGCGACCGCAGCGGTCACCGCGCTGCTGGTCCTGCTTGCTTTCTACCTGTTCCAGCGCCATCTGCTGCGCCCGCTTGGCGAAGTCAGACGGCACTGCGCCGATATCGCCCAGGGCAATCTCGGCACGCGCCTGTCGACCCGCGGCGTGCGCGAAATGGCACTGCTCAAATCCGGCGTGGATGCCATGCAGCTCGCGCTGCTGGATCTGGTCTCTCAGCTGCAGCAGGGAAGCCGGGCACTACGTGACGACGCGCTGGGATTGACCGACGCCAGCCACGCCCTCAACGATCAGAGCCGACAGCAGGCCCAGGCGCTGCAGCAGACCACGGCGAGCATGGAAGAGATCACCGCGACCGTCTCGCACACGGCAGAGCATGCCGATCAGGGGCGGGCCCTGTCGGCGGAAAACCAGCGCCGGATCGATTCCAGCGGAGAACAGGTCTCGACGGCGATCAGTGAAATGCAAGCTGCCCGGGCTCGCTCCGAGGCCTCGCTGGAAGTGATCGCCATGATCGACTCGCTGGCTTTCCAGACCAACCTGCTGGCGCTCAACGCATCGGTCGAGGCCGCCCGGGCCGGCACGCAGGGGCGCGGATTCGCGGTGGTCGCCGAAGAGGTTCGCCGCCTGTCGGCTCGCTCCGCCGAGGCCGCCGGAACGATTCGCGAGCAGATCGAAGGCACGCATCGCCAGGTACAGCAAGGCACCCGCGTATTGGTCGACGCCGGGGAAACGCTGACCACGGCCATGGGCTCCAGTCAGCAGCTCAGCGAGCTGCTGGACGGCATCACCCTCTCCTGCCAGCAACAGCGCGACGGCATTCGCCAGATCGACCAGGCCATCAACGCCATCGATGCCGCCACCCAGCGCAATGTCGCGCTGGCGGAGCGAACGCTCCACGCCACGCGGGATCTCGACGACCGCGCTCAGCGCCAGCAGGAACGCTGCGACGCGTTCAAGCTGATGGCACCGCCACCCGCTGCCGCAGCCGCGACACTCCTACCGGAACCGCTCTCCCCTGCCGCGCCCGCCGATACGGACTCGACCGTCGACTCGAGGTCGGTCGCCGATACGAGGCACAAGGCCCCTGAACCGTTACCGGCTTGATAGAGATTTCGCTTAACGGAAGGCTTCGGAATCGCCCCGCCCTTCGCGGACGATCACCGGCGGGATCTCGCGCAGGTCGACCACGGTGGTCGGTTCGAGCTGACAGGCGCCGCCGTCGATGATCAGCTCCAGATGCGCCCCAAAGCGCTCGCGGATCTCTTCCGCGTCGGTCATCGGCAAGGTCTCTCCCACCGGAATCAGCGTCACGCTCATCAGCGGCTCGCCGAGAGCATCGAGCAGGGCGTGGGTGATCTTGTGGTCCGGCACCCGGACACCGATCGAACGACGCTTGGGATGCAACAGCAGACGCGGCACTTCGCTGGTGGCGGTGAGAATAAAGGTGTAGGCGCCGGGCGTATGCGACTTGAGCAGGCGGAACACGCTGTTGTCGACCTTGGCGTAGGTGCCGATTTCCGACAGGTCGGAGCACACCAGGGTAAAGTTGTGGCGGTCGTCGAGCTGGCGCAGCCACTTGATCTTCTCGATCGCTTTCTTTTCGCCCAGCCGGCAACCCAGCGCATAGCCGGAGTCGGTGGGGTAGGCGATCACGCCGCCCTGGCGCAGGATCTCGATGGCCTGATCGATCAGGCGCTTCTGCGGATTCTGCGAATGAATCTGGAAGAATTGGGTCATTGCACGCTCTCCTGAAACCGCTTTGGAAACCCGCCACGACACGCATGACAGCGGTCGTCCGTAGGATGACCCTCGCTTTTCCGAGCGTCACCGCCTTTCAGCGTAACAGACGCCGCGTCATTCGCCGCAGGCAAAGCCTCGCAGGGACGGATGACACCACACCGGCTTGACGTGGGAACGCGGCGGCGGGCTGATCGTTCCCGGCGACAGCGCACCGCCGGGATAGTGGAAATCGCTGCCGATCGAGCCGTACAGGCCATGGAAGTCGAGCTGCCGGGCCAGATCGTGGGTCGTATCCGGATTCTGGTAGCCGCTGACCAGCTCCGCCGCCTCGCCGCCGGCCTCGATGAAGGCCGAGAACATCAGGTCCCGCTTGCGCCGGGTCATGCCGTAGCGCAGCGGATGCGCAACGACGGCGATGCCTTGGGCGTCGCGAATCCAGCCGACCACCGTCGCCAGCTCCGGCCAGTGCATCCTGACGTCGCCGCGCTTGCCGGCGCCAAGGTAGCGCTTGAACGCCGTCTTGATATCCGGCACCACACCGGCGGAGACCAGCGCTGCCGCGAAGTCCGGCCGCCCCAGCGGGCGCTCGCTTCCGGCTTCCCGCCGCGCCCTGGCGAGCCCGTCGTCCAGGCCGACCTTTTCCAGACGGTGGGCAATTTCTCGGGATCGCAGCTCGCGGGCGTGGGCCAGCGACGCCAGGCCGGCATCGAGGGCGCGGGAGGTGCCGTGGGGCAACAGCGCCACGATGTGAAGCGCGATGCCCCGCCACTGGCAGGAGAGCTCGGCGGCCGCCATCAGGTGGATGCCATGGTGACGGCATCGCTGTCGCGCTTCCTCGACGCCATCGAGCGTGTCGTGGTCGGTCAGCGCGACGTGCGTCATCCCGCGGGCATGGCACAGGTCCGCCAGTTCGGTGGGTGAAAGCTTGCCGTCGGAAGACGTGGAGTGCAGGTGCAGATCGACCCCGCGAACGCTTTCCAGCGTTTCTGGCAGCGTCAACGAACGAGTCTCGCGATCATCGGTGGGAAAAACGCTCATGGGCATGACGCCAGCCAGCGTCTTTGTCAGAATAGATCGACTATGGTGACGGGCGCGACGAGCCGGGTCAAACGTCTGCGCCGCCACCACCCGCCAGAGGCCTAGCCCGTATGAAACTGCTGTTCGACTTTCTGCCCATCGCGATCTTCTTCGCCGTGTACCACCTGAGCGGCGACATCATCATGGCAACGATGGTGCTGATTCCCGCTACCGTGGCGCAATTGGGCATCGTCTGGTGGCGTCAGCGCCGCATCGAGAAGATGCTGCTGATCACCTCGATCATCGTGATCGCCTCGGCCGGCGCCACCATCGCGTTTCGCAACCCGGCCTTCATTCAGTGGAAACCCACCGTCATCAATGCACTGTTCGGCGTCGCATTTCTGCTGTCTCCGCTGTTCGGCGGGCAGACGCTGACCCAGCGGATGATGGGCAAGGCGGTAGCGCTGCCCGCGGCCGTGTGGCGGCGGCTCAATCTGGCGTGGGTGCTGTTCTTCTTCGCCATGGCGGCGCTCAATGTCTATGTCTTCAGCTACTACGACGAGGCGACCTGGGTCGACTTCAAGCTTTTCGGCATGCTGGGACTGACGCTGCTGTTCGTGGTCGGGCAGGCCCTGTTCCTGGCCCGCCATCTTTCGCAATCACAATCGGAGGAAGGTTCCTGATGCTATACGCCATTATCAGTGACGATGTCGACGACAGCCTGGAAAAGCGGCTCTCGGTTCGCCCGGCGCACCTCGAGCGTCTGGAAGCGCTGAAGGACGAAGGCCGACTCGTGCTCGCCGGGCCTCATCCGGCCATCGACAGCGACAATCCGGGCAAGGCCGGCTTCAGCGGCAGCCTGATCGTGGCCGAGTTCGGATCGCTCGAAGCCGCGCAGCGCTGGGCCGACGCCGACCCGTACGTCGCGGCCGGCGTCTACTCACAAGTGCAAGTCAAGCCGTTCAAGCGGGTTCTGCCGTAAGTCGGACGCACCCGTCGCCCCGTTATCCACAACCGCTCGCGTCACGGTTTTGCACAATGGCTGTGGATAACACTGTTAAGATCCCGCGGACGTCTTTCCGTGCCGCCGACAAGCCGCCGCCTGGCGGAAAGTGTTCAATTTTTATACAGCTCGCCGCCTGGCTTTCCTGAAGCGATTGCCTGGCGGCGCTGGACGTGGAAACCATGACCGGCAACTCGGTTCCTCCTCATCGCCATGCCATCCGCTACTCCATCCGACATGCCGAACTGGACTGGCGTGTCGACGATGGCGACGTCGAGGCTCCCTTCTCGACCGCTTACGACGATGTCTATTTCTCGCGTCAGGATGGCCGCGAGGAGAGCCGTTTCGTCTTCATCGACAACAACGATCTGCCACGACGCCTGGCCGCCTGGCGGGCTCGGCGGCCGTTCACGATCGGCGAGACCGGCTTCGGCACCGGGCTCAACATGCTGTGCGCCTGGGCGTGCTTCGATGAGAACGCTCCTGCCGAGGCCAGGCTGCATCTGGTCTCGACCGAGAAGCATCCGCTCACCCGCGAGGCGCTGGAACGCGCCTGGCGCAGCTGGCCGCAGCTGTCGTCCCGGGCCGCTTCGCTGCTCGAGCAGTGGCCCCCGGCCGTGGCTGGTGTCCACCGCCTGCAGCTGGATGCCCGCGTCATCCTGGACCTTCACTTCGGCGATGCCGCGGACTGCCTGTCGCAGCTGGACGGCCAGGTCGACGCCTGGTTCCTCGACGGTTTCGCGCCGTCGAAGAATCCCGACATGTGGCGCCTTGAGCTGTTCGAGGCCATGGCCGCCGCCAGCCGGCCGGGGGCGACCTTTGCCACTTTCACCTGCGCGGGGTTCGTTCGCCGCGGCCTGGCCGCGGCCGGCTTCCACTGGCGCAAGGTGCCGGGCTTCGGCCGCAAGCGGGAGATGCTGCGCGGCGAGCGGGACGAATCGATGCGACCTGCGTCCGAGTCGACGCGACCTGCGTCCGAGACCATTTCCGCTCGAGCGGCGACCCCCTGGTTCCAGCCGCCGCCCGCTCGGCCGGCGGCGCACGTGGCCGTGATCGGCGCCGGTATCGCCGGCACCAGCGTGGCGGCGGCACTGGCGCGCCGGGGCAGTCGGGTGACGCTGGTGGATCGCGCGGGCATCGCGGCCGGGGCATCCGGCAATCCTCAGGCCGCGCTCTACGTCAAACTGGCGGTGGAACCCAATCTCCAGAGCCGCTTCTATCTCGCCGCGCTGCTCTACACGCAGCGCTGGCTGGCGCGCCTCGATCCCCAGCGCCGCTGGTGGTCGGACTGCGGGCTGCTGCAACTGGCCGGGGACGCGCGTGGCATCGAACGCCAGCGCCGGTTCCTGGACCTCTACGATCTGCCGTCGACGGTCGTCTCCGCCAGCGAGCCCGCCGACGCCACGTCACTCGCCGGCATCGATCTGGAAGAGGCTGCCCTCCATTATCCCCAGGCGGGCTGGGTGGATCCGGTGGCGCTGTGTCGTCACCTCGCCGCGACGCCCGGCGTCGAAATACGCCAGGCCGAACTTCGTTCACTGCGGGAGACGGAAAGCGGCTGGCAGTTGCAGCTGGGCCAGAGCCCGCTGTGCGTCGACCAGGTCGTGTTCGCCACCGGCCACGCCAGCCGCGACTGGCTCGATGGCCTGCCGCTGCAATCGGTTCGCGGCCAGGTGTCCACCCTGGCGCTACCGCAGCAGGCCGAGTCCGGCAACGGTCCGGCCCTGGAGCGCGTACTCTGCGCCGAGGGCTACGTGATGCCGGCCCGCAACGGAATGCTCACCTTCGGCGCGACCTTCTCGCCCCACGATGCCGATACGACGCTGCGCGAATCGGATCATCGCCGCAATCTCGACGAGCTGACCCGGACGGCTCCGACGCTGGCCCGCCAGTTTGCCGGAATCAATCCTGTCAGTTGCGGCGGCCGCGCCAGCGTTCGTGCCGCCAGCCCGGACAAGACGCCCTACGCCGGGCCGCTGCCGGACGTCGCACGCTGGCGCAGCGACTACGCCGCGCTGGGCAAGGACGCCAGGCGCCGCTTCGACTGCCCCGGCAGCCACTATCCGGGATTGTGGGTCACGACCGCGCACGGCTCCCGCGGCATGGTCAGCGCCCCGCTGTGTGCCGAACTGATCGCCTCGCGGCTATACGATGAACCAATGCCGCTGGAACGCGAGCTGGTGGATCACCTCCACCCCGGTCGACGCATCATTGCCGACCTGATTCGCGGGCGCTGAGACGCCCTCTGCGTTCCGGGGAGCCGCCGATTGACGCCGTATTGCCCAAGGGAATCGTCAATCAGGTTTGCTGGCCTCACGAGCCCGGCATGCCGGCCTCTCCCAGATGCGCCAGCGTCTCGCCATCGAGGCAGCGGTAGGTGAAGGAGGGGCGGCCGATCTGGCCGTAATGGAAGGACTCCTCGAGCACGCCGCGATCCACCAGATGCTTGAGGTACTTGCGCACCGATACCCGCGACATGCCGGTGTTCTCGCTCAGCGCCTCGGTGGTGAAAGGTTCGCCGTCCTGTTCGGCGGCGGCTCTCGCCACCTGGGCGAGCGAGTTGGTCGTCAGCCCCTTGGGCAGGTCGCCGGGGCGGGCCGGCTGGGCAGCGACCGAGTCGCGACGGAACAGCGCATCCAGATCGCGCTGGTGTGCGCGCGCCGGCAGCCGGGACAGCCGCCGGTGGGTATCGAGACAGCGGGTCAGGGCCTCCTTGAAGCGCTCGAACTCGAAGGGCTTGACCAGATAGTCGCTGACGCCGAGATGCTTGGCTTCACGCACGGTTTCCATTTCCGAAGCCGCCGTGATCAGCACGATCTGGATATCCCTGGCCTGGCGACGCAGGTCGCGCACCAGCGAGAGGCCATTATGCCCGCGGAGATAGACATCGAGCAGGAGCAGATCCACCGACTCCCGCGCCAGCAAGTCTCTGGCCGCCGGCAAGTCTTCGCACTGCGCCACCAGATCGATGCCGTCAATGCGATTGAGAAACTCGACATTGAGCCGCATCACCATCGGATCATCTTCTACTACCAATACGCGCATGGATCACGTCACTCCGTCGGTTACCCGCGTTACCGCCATCGCATAGGGTACTGTCACCTCGATCAGCGTGCCACGCCCCAGCGTCGAATAGAGAGCCAGCGAGCCACCGAGCGATTCCACGTGCGTCTTGACCATGGCCAACCCATAGCCTCGACCCTCGCCCTTGGAAGAAACCCCCTGCTCCATGGCGAGCCGCTGCTGATCCTCGGCCATGCCTTTGCCGTTGTCCGACACGTGCAGCGAGAGCGCGCCGGCGTCGACGCCCAGTGTCAGGCTCACCTGGGGCGCCTCGCGCCCGGCCACCGCCTCGAACGCGTTCTCCACCAGATTGCCGATGATCGATACCAGCAGATGGATGGTCTCGCTTTCGTCGGGCGCCGGAATCTCGCTTTCCAGATCGATCTCGAACGCCACTCGCCGCTCTCTGGCCTCGCTGCCCTTGGCCAGCAGAAAGCCGGCCAGGACCGGATCCCTGACCCCGGCGATCCGGGCCGCTGCCGGCGCGATCAGGGTGTCGTCCAGCTCACGCAGATAACGCTCCAGGCGCCCCAGATCACGCAACTGCACGAGCCCCAGGATGACGTGCAACCGGTTCTTGAATTCATGGGTGGAGGCACGCAGTGCCTGGGCGTATCGGCTGACGCCGGTCAGCTCTTCGGCGAGCCGATTCACTTCGCTGCGATCTCGCAGCGTCACCACGCTCCCGTCGGCGCCGCGTTCGCCGCGAATGGGCACCCGATTGACGATCAGCGCTCGCCCGTTCAGCGTCAGCCGGCGGTCGAGCGAGGAAACGCCGCTGTCGAACAGCTCCTTTAGCGTCGCGGCCGGAATCCCCGCACCGTCCTCTGCCGCCGAGGAACCCAGCAATTGGCAGGCCGCCGGATTGACCAGCGTGATCTCTCCCTCGCCATTGATCGCCAGAACTCCTTCGTGCAGCGAGGAGAGCATCGCCTGACGCTCCCGAACCCACTGGGAGATCTGGTGCGGCTCGAATCCCAGCAGGATCCGCTTGATATAGCGCGCCAGGCACCAGGCGCCCGAGGCCCCGATCAGCATCAGTAGTGAAATACCCAGCAGCAAACCCTGGCGCCGCTCGGCCAGCAACAGGCCGACACGGCTGAGCGTGACCCCGGTCGAGACGGCACCGATGACCGTGCCGCCGGCATCGAGCACGGGCGAGAATCCGCGAATGCTGACGCCCAGCGTGCCCTCCGAGCGAGAGACGTAGGATTCCCCGGCCAGCGCGGGGTCTTCGTCGCCACCCCGGAAGTGCCGCCCGACCTCGTCGGGATCGGGATGCGTCAGGCGTAGATGATCGAGATCCATGACGGTGATGAAATCCACCCCCAGGCGCTCGCGCAGTCTCTCGATCTGCTGACGCAGGGCGGAATCGGGGTCGTGGACGATGGGGCGGGCGGAGAGCGCCGCCTTGATATCACTGCGGTCGGCCAGCACCGTCGCCAGCCCCATCACCCTCTCGCCCTGGGTGTCCTCGAGATTGGCGCGCAGCTGGTAGTTGAACAACAACAGCGCCACGCCCAGCGTCAGCACGATCATGCTGGCGACCAGGATGAATATCTGGGCACTCAGACGTAGCCGTTTCACGCCACGTTCCCACCAGCCGGGCGCATGGACCCGATCTCGAAAGGCCTGCCGCCGCGTCGAGCCAATTCGGACATCTTCCACTACTCCTCTTTGCGATACCGACCCGCCAGCTGCCCCTTGAGGTAACCAGCCGGTAACCGCCATGGCTTTAGACCATGGTGGTATACCCTCCAGACCAGGCCTGTGCAGCCTTCAAGCACGTTTCTTTCAATAGTTTATAAAGGCTTTAATAATTTCCTAAAACTTGGTCGACACCGTGAGGTCTCTATCCTCGGCACCGTACTGCCCACCGGGCAAGAATCCCGCTTACCGCCCTTTGGGCGAGAATCCATGGGGAGCCAACCATGACTTCAACCGTGACGCAAACTGCACACGCCGATTCCGGCCGTCGAGACAGCTGGCTGTCGACGCCGATCTTCGGCATTCCCCTACCGCTTTTCGCCATCGCCACCCTCATTCTGATCCTTTCCATGGCGACGGACACGATCCCGACCGGGATGATCGGCGCCCTGCTGGTGATGATGATCCTGGGCGAACTCATGGGCTTCATCGGTGATCGGCTGCCGATCGTCAAGAGCTATCTCGGCGGCGGTGCGATCCTGGCCATCTTCGGTGCCGCCGCGCTGGTCTACGTCCAGTGGCTGCCGACCGGCGTCGTCGACAACGTGACCCAGTTCATGAAGGGCGGCGGCTTCCTCAACTTCTACATCGCCGCGCTGATCACCGGCAGCATTCTGGGCATGGACTCCCGTGTGCTGGTCAAGGTTGGCTCGCGCTATGCCCTGCCGTTGATCTGCGCCGTGCTGTTCGCCGCACTGTTCGCGATCGCCGTCGGCTGGGTGATGGGCTTCTCGCCGCAGGACGCGGTCGTGGTCATCGCCCTGCCGATCATGGGCGGCGGCATGGGCGCCGGTGCGGTACCGATGAGCCAGATCTACGAGCAACTGCTGGGTCAGCCGGCCAGTTACTACATCTCCATTCTGGTACCGGCACTGGCATTGGGTAACGTCTTCGCCATCATCATCGCCGGCCTGCTCAATGGCCTGGCCAACCGCATGCCGAGCCTGACCGGCAACGGCCAGATGATGCCGGGCGTGGAAATCGAAGAGCGCGAGAGCAAACCCGACCTCTCCAAGCTGGGTATCGGCGTCGTCGCTGCGCTCACCTTCTTCGTCGCCGGCGAGATTCTGGGCGGATTCATTCCGCTGCATCCGTACGCACTGATGATCATTCTGGTCGCCGTTCTCAAGATCGCCAACGTCGTGCCGGAATCGATCAACGACGCCGCGGCGCAGTGGTTCCAGTTCGTCGCCAAGAACTGGACCTTTGCCCTGCTGTTCGGCATCGGCATCGCCTACACCGATCTCGGCCAAGTGATCGACGCCATCTCCATCACCTACGTGCTGATCGTCTTTGCCGTCGTCGCCGGCGCAGCCTTCGGCGCAGGCCTGGTCGGCAAGCTGGTCGGCTTCTACCCGATCGAGTCCGCGATCACTGCCGGGCTGTGCATGGCCAACATGGGCGGCACCGGGGACGTGGCCGTGCTCTCCGCTGCCAAGCGCATGCAACTGATGCCGTTCGCGCAGATTTCGTCACGCCTCGGTGGTGCGCTGATCCTGCTCATCTCGAGCATCGTGGTGCCGCTATTCTTCACCTGAACCGGCTCTGACCGCAACGACAATGGCGCCCCGTTCTCAAGAACGGAGGCGCCGTTTTGGTTTGCTGATAAACCGATACGCTTGAATTCCCCACCCGATGACGCCTTCCAGAACGGCGCTGAACGACGATCGCCGCACCGGGTCTCGCGTCATGGATGACGCGAGAGGCGCGTTGGGCAGGATGCCCTTTCGCGCCGACCCGAGCGCGGGCGGTTGGCGTTCAGGGTCTCGCCGTCTGGGGCGTCAAGAAAGGGGAGCGCGAGGGGCTTGCCCCTCGCAATAATGAGCAAAAGGGCGGTTGATGCTCGGTCAGTGGTAAGCAAATGCTGCTCGAATTAGTCACCTGGCAAAACGGATACACCGTTTAGCCTTCCTCCTCGTCATCGGCCAGGTCCCGCCCGAAGCTGCGCCATTGGGTCAGGGTCATCACTTCGGTGCTCTCGGTCTGCAGGTCATGAACGATCAACAGCTCGCCCCGCTCCAGTTGTCGCTTGAGATCCCGCACCCAGTCATGCATGTCCGTCGCGACATCGGTGGTGTCGTATCCCTGCCGCGTGACGAACGTCTCCAGCAGCGCATCCAGCGTCTCCGCGGGCAGCATGCGGTGCGGGACTTCGATGAAGCGTCCACTCATGTTCCTGCCTCCCATGCCTTCAACCGTTCGATGAACGTGGCTTCGTCGATCACCTCGACGCCCAGCTCTTCGGCCTTGGCCAGCTTGCTGCCGGCGCCGGGGCCGGCGACGACGGTGGCGGTCTTCTTCGAGACGCTGCCGGCAACCTTGGCGCCGAGCGCCTGCAGGCGTTCCTTGCCTTCGTCACGGGTCATCGCCTCCAGCGTGCCGGTCAGCACCCAGGTCTGCCCTGCCAGCGGCTGCGGCCGTTCGCCGATATCCTCCTCTTCCCAGGTCACGCCCACCTTCAGCAGATCGTCCAGCGTCTCCTGATTGTGCGCCTGTCGGAAGAACGTATGGATATGGTGGGCCACCACCGGGCCGACGTCGTCGACGGCCTTCAAGGCTTCCAGGGAGGCCTCGCGCAGCGCCTGGAGCGTACCGAAGTGGCGCGCCAGGCTGGCCGCCGTGGCTTCGCCCACCTCACGGATGCCGATGGCGTAGACGAAACGCGCGAGCGTGGTGTGCTTGGCTGCCTCGAGGGAGTTGACCAGATTGTTGGCGGACTTTTCCGCCAGCCGGGGAAGCTCGGCCAGCCGCTCGGCCCTGAGCCGGAACAGATCCGCCGGCGTCTTGACCCAGTCGCGCTCGACCAGTTGATCGATCAGCTTCTCGCCGAGACCGTCGATATCCAGCGCGCGCCGGCTGGCGAAGTGCTTCAATGCCTCCTTGCGCTGCGCCGGGCAGTAGAGGCCACCGGAACAGCGTGCCGCAACCTCGCCTTCCAGTCGTTCGATCTGCGAGCCGCAGACCGGGCAGGCCGTCGGCATCTCGATGGCGCGGGTCCCCTCCGGGCGCTGCGACTCGACGACACCGACGATCTGCGGAATGACGTCGCCGGCTCGCCGCACGATTACGGTATCGCCGATACGCACACCAAGCCGCTCGACCTCGTCCATGTTGTGCAGCGTGGCATTGGAGACCGTCACGCCGGCGACCTGCACCGGCTCCAGCTTGGCCACCGGCGTCAGCGTGCCGACGCGGCCGACCTGGAACGCCACGTCGTTGAGCGTCGTGGTCTGTTCCTGGGCCGGGTACTTGTAGGCGATGGCCCAGCGCGGCGCGCGGGAGACGAAGCCCAGCTCGCGCTGATCGCGCAGGCTGTCGACCTTCAGCACGGCGCCGTCGATGTCGTAGTCGAGCGTCTCGCGCTGCTCGCCCAGCGTCCGGCAGAACGAGACGACACCGCTCGCACCCTCGACAACATCGAGCAGCGGGCTGGTGCGAAAGCCCAGCTCGCGCAATCGCTTCAGGTAATCCGAATGGGATTGCGCGCTATCGTCGCCCTCGAGCCGTGCGACCTGATAGGCGCAGAATTCGAGTGGCCGTTTGGCGGCGATCGAGGAATCCAGCTGCCGCAGGCTGCCGGCAGCGGCGTTGCGCGGGTTGGCGAAGACCTTGTCGCCGTTCTCCCGCGCGCGCTGGTTCATCGCCTCGAAACCCGAATGGCGCATATAGACTTCGCCGCGCACCTCGATCAGCGACGGCACCGACTTGCCGCGCAACTTGAGGGGAATGGAGTGGAGCGTACGCAGGTTGAGTGTGACGTCTTCGCCGGTCCGCCCGTCGCCGCGCGTCGCGCCCTGGACCAGCCGGCCGTTCTCGTAGACCAGCGATACCGCCAGCCCGTCGAGCTTGGGTTCGCAGCAGAAACTCAGCGTCTCCGGATCGCTTTCGAGCTTGTCGGCGACACGCTTGACGAATGCCTCGAGCTCTTCCGTGCTGAACGCGTTATCGAGCGACAGCATCGGCACGGCGTGCGTCACTTCCCGAAAGCGTTCGGCTGGCGAGGCACCGACGCGCTGCGTCGGCGAGTCCGGCGTCACCAGTTCGGGATGATCGGCTTCCAGCGACTGCAGCTCGCGCAGCAGCTTGTCGTACTCGATATCCGGTATCTGCGGCTGATCTTCGACGTAATAGTGGTAGTTGGCATCGTCCAACTGCTGGCGCAGGGCATCGGCCCGTTCGAGGACCGCTTGGGGGATCTGGCTCATGACGCTCGATTCGATCGCTGCACAAAGTGACCCGCATTGTAGCGGAAGCCGGTGACGGCTGCCGTAACGCCAGGGCCGGACCCAGCCCGAGCTCCGAAACGACGACGGGGCCTCGAAGGGCCCCGTCGTCAAGTTCGGCTCGGTTCGAGCCTTTGCCAACTCAATTGGCTTGATAGCGATGCAGCCGATGGCGACGCTCGAACTCCTGCACCCGCTGGCGCGCGAACTCGATCGTCTGGGCGGTCATCACGCTGTGATTCTCGTCCTTGAGTTCGCCACCGAGGTTACGCACCAGCACCATTGCGGTTTCCAGCATCGCCTCGAAAGCGGCCGCGGTGTCGTTGGCGCCCGGCAGCGGCATCAGGAAGGAAACCCCCGGCGTCACGATTTCCTGCATGCTGTCGAGATCGAAGACGCCCGGCTTGACCACGTTGACCATCGAGAATTGAAGCTCGCTGTCATCGGCTTCGGTCTCGTAGCGATGGAAAATGCCCATCTCGCTGAAACGCAGGCCGCAGGCCAGCATCAGGTTGAGCAGGTCGGCACCGTCGAATCCGTCGTCGGTTCTCGCCAATACGCTGATGACGATGATCTCTTCGGCGTGCGACAGGGTCTCGCGAGCGCGGGCGGCACTCACGTGGTGACGCTTGGCGCGCTCCACCGCCGGATGCGGCGTCACGACGTCGTGTCGTGGCGACACGCTGAGCTCCTCGGCTGGCGCGACGGGCCGTTCGGCCATCTCCGGTTCGACACGGCGTTCCGCAAGGGTCGGCTCGGACTGATCGACCGGTTGCACCTCATCGGCTCCACGGTCACCGTCATACGCCATTGGCGCACCTTCCGGCGGCACCAGCGTCGTGATCTTCAGGCGGCTGGCGTGATCGGCGGCATCGGCCTCCCGAGACGCCGGACTCGGTTCCTGATGGCGTTCAGCTTTCTGAATCCGCGCCGCTTCGGCGTCGCGACTGACTGCTTCCGGTTCACGGCCGGCATCGTCGCGTCTGGCATCGTCGCGTCGGTGACTCAGGCGATGCGCCGAATCACTGACACGCTTGGCACCGGCACGAACGGCATTCTTGAACTTTTGCTGCACATCGACACTGTGCTGCTTGTCGGCAAACGAAGAGCGCGTTCGGCGATCGACGATACTGCTCTGCAGTTCCTCTTTCGGAATTCGCGCCTGCCGCTTGGGTTCGGAAGGCCTGATCGGCTCCGAGCCGTTGCCGCTGCGTTCAAACGTCGCCGGACGTACGACACGTGCCCCTCCATTGGGCAATTCCCAGTTGACCTCGGCCTCGCGGGCCGCCTGCTCCGGATCCCTTTCGGATCCGCCGTCGATCTCACTGTCTTCGATCGTCTGATCGAGGCGTGGAACCCGACGTTGGCGCTGAAGACGACGGAAACCATCGATCACGATGGTCGCCACCAAAACCAGCCCCAGGATGATCAGCCACTCTCTTAGTTCCATGGGTCGTCTTGCCTGTTCGCGGTGCCACTATGCTGGAAGAGGACAACATGCTCATGCATGTCCGCACTAGCATAGCGTGATTTGTCAAAAATGGGCCACTTTTTTTCTTTGTCAAGCGAAGTTTTGCCCACCAGCAATCACCCTTCAATTCATCCCGTGCGCGATATCCTATTACGCCGTAAGCCGGTTTGGCTATTTTCGCCAGTATCAGGATGTATCCGCCATCGATGCCGCTTCTTCCACGCCCACCGATACCAGGCGTGACACCCCCGGCTCCTGCATCGTCACGCCCATCAAACGCTCTGCCGCCTCCATGGCAATCTTGTTATGCGTGATGAAGATGAATTGCACGCTCTCTGACATTTCCTTGACCAGTTTCGCATAGCGCCCCACGTTCGCATCGTCGAGCGGCGCGTCGACTTCGTCGAGCATGCAGAAAGGGGCCGGATTGAGCTGGAAGATGGCAAACACCAGCGACAGCGCCGTCAACGCTTTTTCGCCGCCGGACAGCAAATGAATGGTGCTGTTTTTCTTGCCTGGAGGGCGCGCCATGATAGCCACGCCCGTTTCCAGCAAATCCTCTCCCGTGAGCGTCAACCATGCAGTCCCGCCGCCGAAGACTCGGGGAAAAAGTGCCATCAGGCCCTGGTTCACTTCTTCGAAAGTCTGCTTGAAACGGGTGCGTGTCTCTTGATCGATACGCTTGATCGCGCGCTCCAGCGTTTCGATCGCTTCGCTCAGCTCGGCGTGCTGGGCTTCGAGATAATCGCGGCGCTCGGCCTGCTGCTCGTACTCCTCGATAGCCGCCAGGTTGATGGCGCCGAGCCGCCGAATGCGTTCGCCGGTCTCTTCCAGACGGGTCTGCCAGGCGGATTCCGTGGCATTGGGATCGAGATTTTCCTGTAAGTGTCGGGCGTCCTGCTGCTGCTCCGCCAACGTCTCCTGTTGCGCATCCGCCTTGAGCGTCAACGCCTGCACCTGCATCCGGCCTTCCTGCAACCGCTGGCGGAGCCCTTCCAGGTTGCGCTCGTGCTGCTGACGCTCTATCTCGGTCTGGCGCAGCGTTTCGCCGATCTGGTTGGCGCGATCCCGGCAGCGGTTGAGCGTGGCCTCCTGTCGGGATCGCGTCTCGAGTAATTGCGCCAGCCGTTCACGCTGATCGTCGTCGGGTTCGCGCAAGGTTTCCAGCTGTTCCCGCAGCAGTTCGACGCGTTCGTCGAGTCGCGACAGCTGCTCCCCACTGCGCTCGGCCTGCTGTCGAAGTTCGCCGCGCTGGGCCTCGAGACGCTGACGTTCGAGCGCCAGTTGCTGCTGGGTCTGGCGGGTCTGCTGCTGTTGCTGACGCAGCTCCGCGAGCCGCGACTGGCTCTGTTCGCGGGCCGCTTGCAGCGCGTCGCGCTCGGCGCTGTTGGCCTCGACCTGATCGAGCGCCTGCTGCCAGCGCTCCCGCGCGTTCTCCAGTTCCAGCTCCTGCTCCGCGTGTCGCTCCTGTCCGTGGGCCTGCTCGGCATCGAACTCCTGCAGCCGCGAGGCGACATGTTCGAGACGACTTTCCAGCGTCGCCAGCCGGGTCGACTGCGCCTGACGCTGCTGGGCGATTTCGCGTTCGTCCTGTCGCAAGGATTCCAGCGCCGCTTCGCTGGCCTCGAGTTCGGCCTGCCAGCGAGCGATCCCTGTTTCATGCTCGGCCAGCGTGGCGTCGAGCGTCGCGATTTCCTCGATCAGGGCATCGCGGCGCTGTCGCTGCAGCAGGACGCTATCCGCGTTGGCGTCGTCCCGGCCGAGACGCCGGGCCCAGCCCCGCCCTAGCCACAGGCCATCCTGCGTGATCACGCTCTGCCCCGCGGGAAGGTCGGCGGCCATCTGCCAGGCCGCTTCCGGATCCTCGACGCAATGGATCGCCGACAGCAGCGTCGACAGCGCGCCGGCGCCCTCGACCCGGGCGCCCAGCGATCGGGAAGGCGCGGCCTCCGGTGCCTGTTCCGACACCACCGGCAGTTCTCCGCTGGTCAGTGAATTCAGCGGTTCACGTACTGCTCCCGGATCCGCCAGACGCGCCTTGAGCCACGGCGCGAGCACCCAGGCCACGGTGCGCTCCCAGCCCGCCGTCACCTGAAGACGCTCGGCGACTCGCGGCGCGTTGCCCAGCGGGTGATCGCCGAGCTGTTCGGCCAGACTGGCGTCGTCATCGTTGAGCGCCGCATCGATCAGCGCCTCCAGCGAGGCAATCTCTCCCTGGCAGCGATGTCGACGCTCGCGTTCGCCGTCCCTTGCCGCCTGCGCCTCGGCCTGGCTTTGCCGAGCCCGCTCGCGGGACTGCCGATGCGTTTCGCGACGAATCTCCAGCGCCTGCTGCCGTTCGTCCAGCATTGCCAGGGCTTCCCGGAGCGCGTCTCTTTCCGCCTCCAGATCACCGACATCCGGCAGTTCGGATCGCTGCTGCCGGCGCCGCTCCAGTTGGCGGGCCGCCTCTTCGAGCTGGCGTTCGAGACGCCGGATCGTCTCCTGCTCACGCTCGGCCCGGTGATGAGCGTCCCGGTCCCGCTCGCTGAACGCTTCCCACTGTTGCCGGTGCTCGTCGGCCCGGGCCTCGGCCTCTTCCAGTTGCAACTCCAGCGTCAGCAGCGATTCATCCGCGATCTCGGCTTCGGGCAGCAGCGTCTCGAGTCGCGTGTCGAGTTCCGCACGGCGCGCCTCGTCCTGCTCGACCAGTTGCGCCAGCGCATCGCGCTCGCGTCGGGCGCTCTCCTGATCGTCGGCGAGCTGCTGCTCACGCTGCCGGGCGTGTTCCAGCGACTGCTCCAGCCGGGCGATATCGGCGCCGGTCTGGTAGAACTCGGCCTGATGCGTTTCCAGCTCCGCCGCCACCGCATCGTGGGCCTCTCGGCCTTCCGCCAACCGGGTTTCGCACTGGCGCTGGCCGAGGATCTCGCGCTCGACCTGGATCTCGCAGTCGCGCACGCGCGCCTCCTCTTCGCGCTGCTGGCTGCGCAGCGCGCGTTCCCGCAGTACCGCAAGCTCTCCCCGCAGGCGGTGCTCTTCCTCTTTCAGCGTGCGATAGCGTTTGGCCGCTTCGGCCTGACGCTTGAGCCGTTCGAGCTGCTTGTCGAGCTCTTCGCGGATATCGTCGAGACGTTCGAGATTCTCCTGGGTGCGCCGCAGGCGGTTTTCGGTCTCTCGCCGGCGCTCCTTGTACTTGGAGATTCCCGCCGCCTCTTCCAGCGTGTTGCGCAGCTCTTCCGGCCGCGCCTCGACCAGCCGGGAAATCATGCCCTGGCCGATGATCGCGTAGGAACGCGGCCCGAGCCCGGTGCCCAGGAAAATGTCGGCGATATCGCGGCGGCGGCATTTCTGGCCATTGAGGAAATAGCTGGACTGGGCCTCGCGGGTGACCTGGCGCTTGACCGCGATCTCGTTGTAGCCGGCATAGGCACCGCCGAGATCGCCGTCGCGATTGTCGAAGATCAGCTCGATGGAGGCCTGGCCGACGGGAGAACGGCCGGTGGAACCGTTGAAGATGACGTCTGTCATCGACTCGCCGCGCAGGGTCTTGGCGGAGGACTCGCCCATGACCCAGCGCACGGCATCGATGACGTTGGACTTGCCGCAGCCGTTGGGTCCGACGATGGCGGTCATGTTGCTGTCGAACGGCACCGTGACCGGATCGACGAACGACTTGAAGCCGGCCAGCTTGATGGACTTGAGACGCATGCAGGGAATCGAGCTCCTGAACCGATATGGCGATGGCGAACTACCCGGTCGGTAGCCCGCCATCGCCGGTTTCGGCAGAGCCTAAGGCACCGTGTGGTCGATATCCAGCGTCAATGTCCTGGCGCCATCGATCTCGACGCCATCCAGCCGCCCGCCGAGCAATGCCGCCATGGCGAAGGCGAACGACTACCGCTCACACCGGGCCGACTTGCCGATGCCGTTTGCCTTGCTATGATGTCGACACCACCTCGGGAGAAGACGATGACAAACGCCGCACCGAGCTATCTGCAGCGCCAGCCGAACCTGCCGCTGATCGACGGCAACTGGGAACCCATCGATGCCACCGATCTGGTCGAGATTCCCCTGCTCGGGCAGGTCGCCGCCGGGCTGCCGATGGAAGCCTGCCTCGACGACGCCACGGTTCATGTCCCCGCGAAGCTGGTCCGTCGAAACACCTATGCGCTACGCGTCCGCGGCGACTCGATGATCGACAGCAACATCTTCGATGGCGATGTCATCATCATCGAGCGCTATGAGTCGGCCGAAAACGGCGAAACGGCGGTAGTCCTGATCAACAATCAGGAAGTGACACTGAAGAAGCTGTTCATTGAGAAATCTGGTGTCCGCCTGCAGCCCGCCAACGACAGCATGCCGCCTATCTACCTGAAGAACGAGGATGTGCAGGTACTCGGCCTGGTCATGGGCGTGATGCGCAACCCACCCCAGGTGGCCTGATTCCCCGGAATCGCCCCAAGTCTTCCAGGCCGGGCGAAAATCTTCCAGGCCGAGCGAAAGGCTTGAGCCGAGTCAGCCAAGAGATCTCCATGCGCTACCCGATTCCCGATCTTGCTCCGCGTGCGCGACACGCCAATACCGTCGAGATCGAGAAGAGCCGTTTCATCTGCTGGCTCTGTCACGCACCCGACAACGCCGCCTTCGACACGCTGCTGAACGACGCGCGTTCGACCTATCCCGATGCCAGCCACCACTGTTCCGCCTTCATTGCCGGCGCGCCCGGCGAGCAGATCGCGATCGGCTTTTCGGATGACGGCGAGCCGGGCGGCACCGCCGGACGCCCCATGTTTCAGGCGCTGGAAGGCAGCGGACTGGGGCAGATCGGTGCGGTGGTGACGCGCTACTTCGGCGGTACCAAGCTGGGAACCGGAGGGCTGGTGCGCGCCTACACCCAGGCCGTGCTCAAGGCACTCGATACCCTGCCCCGGCGCGAATTCACCGAGCGTCGCGACGTGACGATCCAGGTCGATTTCAGCAACGAAGCGGAAGCCCGCCGCTGGCTGGCGGAGCACGACATCCCGGTGGTCAGCGCCGACTACGATAGCCAGGGGGCGCGTCTGCTACTGGAGTGGCCGGCCGATGACAGCATTTCGCTGGCCGTGCTGGAGCGGCGCCTGAAAGGAGCACTCGTGCAGCTCTGATCACGCCGTTGTGATCATCGTCATGCTTTTCCTGTCGCTCCGCCTTTCCCTGTCGCTCCGCCTTTCCCTGTCGCCCCGCCTTTCCCTTCGCTCGTCTCGTTTTCTTGGCAAGCCCCCTGCGCCACTTCGTAGGAGAGCCGTATGTGCTCTTCGAGCAGCGCTCGCGCCGCGGCGGTATCGCGCGCCATGGCCAGATCGACCAGTTGGCCGTGCTGGTCGTTGAGTGTCTCTCGCACCGCATTGTTGGCCGGCGCCATGCGCCGGTAGCGATCGAACTGGTCGTGCAACTGTTCGATGAAACGCAACAGCCAGGGTGAACCGCAGGGCTCCAGCAGATGACGATGGAACTGCAGATGCATCTGCTCCCAGTGCTCCAGCTGATCCGGCGTCTCGTCGGCCCGCTTGAGACGGTGAAACGCCGCCAGCAGGCCGGCTTCCCATTCATCGTCGCCCGCCTCGAGCGCCTGCGCCAGCGCCTGCCCTTCGAAACGCTGCCTCAGTTCGGCGATGTCGTCCAGCTCGGCACGCGTCAATGCGGGAACCCGGAAGCCACGCTGGTTTTCCTGCACCAACAGGCCATAGGCAGCCAATCGATTGAGCGCCTCGCGCAGCGGGCTGAGCCCGACCCGGTAACGTTGCTTGAGCGTGGTGATCGCCAGCTTCTGCCCGGCGGCGAAACGCCCATCGATCAAATCGCGCTTCAAGGCCGTGTACAGCTGGCTGGCCGTCGTGTTGGCGGTGGGTGCTTCAGCTCTCATAAGTGCTGACCTTCCGATCCAGTGACAGAAACTCACTATCTTGCCGACTCAGGTCTTGACCTGCACAAGAATTCGACGCCATAGTAAAAAATCGATTTTTTACATCATAAACGATTAACATCAATTTACCGTATGACCTTCGCATTCAGCGATGCGCCTTACGATGAATCGGCTCAAAATAATCGAGAAACGCCATGTCCCTCACTTTCGACCACAACAATCCTTATCCCTCTCGCCGTAGCGCCACCTATGCCGATCGCGGCATGGTCGCGGCATCGCAGCCCCAGGCCAGCCAGGCCGGGCGAGACATGCTGGCCCAGGGCGGCAATGCCATCGATGCCGCCATCGCGACGGCAGCGGTGCTGACCGTGGTCGAACCCAGCGGCAATGGAATCGGCGGTGATGCCTTTGCCCTGGTCTGGATTGCAGAAGGCAACGACGGCCATGGCAAGCTCCACGGTCTCAACGCCAGCGGCCACGCGCCGAAGCGGCTGACGCCGGAAGCCGTCAAGGCCGCCGGCCACGACGAGATGCCGCTGCACGGCTGGACGCCGGTCACCGTCCCCGGCATTCCTGCTGCCTGGGCCGAGCTGTCGAAGCAGTACGGCAAGCTGGATTTCGCCACCCTGCTGGCGCCGGCGATCCGCATCGCCCGGGAAGGCTTCCCGGTTTCGCCGGTGATCAGCCAGCTCTGGCAACGCGCCGAAATCGAATTTCGTGCCAAGGCAAGCGATCCTGCCATTGCGACGTGGCTGGAGGCCTTCGCACCCGAAGGGCATGCGCCTCGCCCTGGTGAACTCCATCGCAACGAAGCTCAGGCCAGAACCCTCGAAGCTCTGGCCGAGAGCCGCTGCGAAAGCTTCTACCGCGGCGAACTGGCGCAGAAGATCGATGCGTTCTCGCAAGCGACGGGCGGCTACCTTCGCGCCGACGACCTTGCGGATTATCGCCCCGAATGGGTCGAGCCGATCTCGGTCAACTACCGGGGCTATGACGTCTGGGAAATTCCGCCCAACGGTCAGGGCATGGTCGCGTTGATGGCCCTGCGCATGATGGAAGGGTTCGATGTCACGGTCCGCGACGACCCGCAGTTGCTGCATCGTCAGCTGGAAGCGATGAAGCTGGCCTACACCGATGGCCACCATCACATCACCCAGGCCGAGTACATGCGCACGAGCGTCGCTTCGCTGCTCAGCGACGAGTATGCCGATACCCGCCGCCGCCTGATCGGCGAGAATGCCATCGACCCCGAACCCGGCCAGCCGCAGGCCGGCGGTACGGTCTATCTGGCGACCGCCGACAGCGATGGCAACATGGTCTCCTATATCCAGAGCAACTATCACGGCTTCGGCTCCGGCGTCGTGGTGCCCGAAACCGGTATCTCGCTGCAGAACCGGGGCCACGGCTTCAGCCTCGAGGCGGATCATGTCAACGTGCTGGCGCCCGGCAAGCGCACTTTCCATACCATCATCCCGGGCTTCCTGACTCGGGGCGATACCGCGCTCGGCCCGTTCGGCGTCATGGGCGGCTTCATGCAGCCCCAGGGACACATGCAGGTCGTCATGAATCTGGTCGACTTCGATCTCAATCCGCAGGCGGCGCTGGATGCGCCACGCTGGCAGTGGATGGGTGGACGCAAGATCGGCATCGAACCCGGCTATCCGCTTCACGTGATCCGCGAGATGGCGGCACGCGGCCACCAGATGACCATGGCCGTGGACAGTACCGCCTATGGCCGCGGCCAGATCATCCTGCGCGACCCTCGAAGCGGGGTTTATTGCGGCGGCACCGAGCCGCGCACCGACTCCAGCATCGCGGTGTTCTGATCCATGTCTTCGTCTTTGACAACCCAGCGTCATCTGTTCGTGGCGTTCCTGCGCATCGGCCTGCTCGGATTCGGCGGCGGGCCGTCGATGATTCCGCTGGTTCGCGCCGAGGCGGTCACTCGCTATCAGTGGATGAACGATGAGGAGTTCGGCGACGTGCTGGCCATCGGCAACACCCTGCCCGGCCCCATCGCCACCAAGATGGCCGGCACCATCGGTTATCGGGTCGGCGGCGTGGTCGGCTGCCTCAATGCCGTTCTGGCGGTCATCGTGCCGTGCATCGTGGCGATGGTGGTACTGCTGGGGCTGTTCACCCGTTACCGCGATCAGCGCTGGATCCAGGGCATGAGCGAAGGCGTCATTCCGGTGGTCATGGTGATGATGGCCCAGCTCACCTGGGACTTCTTCCAGAAATCCCGCATCGTGCTCGGCTGGATCGCGACCCTGATCATGGGGGCGATTGCCGGCGGCCTGATCTATGGACTCGGCATTCATCCAGGCCTGGTGATTGGCGCGATCCTCATTGCCGCACTGCTGCGACCGGAACGGTGGCGCAAGCGCAGCGGGGAGACGAAGTCATGATCTACTGGGATCTCTTCGTCGCCTTCTTCATTCCCAACATCATCGGCTATGGCGGCGGGCCGGCGATCATTCCGCTGGTCGAGAACGAAGTCGTTGGCCGCTATGGCTGGATGACTTCCCAGCAGTTCGCCGAGACGCTGGCGCTGGGCAATACCCTGCCCAGCCCCATCGCTACAAAAATGGCCGGCTATATCGGCTATGACGTGGCCGGCATCGGCGGCGGACTGGTGGCCACGTTCGCCACCGTTGCCCCTTCACTGATCCTGATGCTGGTAGCGCTGGGGACCCTGTATCGCTACCGGGATTCGATCAAGGTCAAGTCGATGAGCCAGTGGGTCAGACCGGTGATCATGGTACTGATGGGCTATCTCACCTGGTCGTTCCTCAACGAAGGCGTCAGTGACTCCGGCTGGATTCACACCGTCATCATCGGCGCGATCGCCGTGGTGATGCTCTGGCGTCTCAAGCTCCATCCGGTGTGGGCCGTTCTTCTGGGACTGATCTATGGAGGGCTACTGCTCGGGTAGAGGCCGAAGCGCGAGCGCTTGCGTCCTCGACAAGCAGCAATACAAGAAGCGAAGAAAGTTAACGGAAAAATTCGATACGACGTCAAAATCTACAAGCCAAACAAGGACAACTCATGTTCTACGACGTACTCCGTAATGCCGCCCAGGGCAAGCTGGGCCGAATGCTCGCCTCCAGTGGCGCGATCGCCTCTCTGACGCTGGGACTCGGCGCGACCGGACTGGCGACCAGCCAGCTCGCACAAGCCGACGACTATCCCGACCATGCCATCGAGTTCATCGTGCCCTGGTCACCCGGCGGCGGCAGCGATGCCCTGATGCGCATCATTTCCAACGCTGCGCCGAAAGATCTCGGCCAGCCGATGCCGGTGATCAACATGCCTGGCGTCAGCGGCACCATCGGCCTCAAGGAGCTGGCGCAGAAAGATCCCGACGGCTACACCGTGGGCCAGATCCATGAAGGGCTGATGGCCTCCAACGCCACCGGCCTGACTCAGCTCAACTGGGACGACTTCCAGCCGATCGCCTCGCTGGCCTCATCGCCCCAGTATCTGGTGGTCAATGCCGACAGCGACTGGAAGACCTTCGAGGATTTCGCCGAATATGCCAAAGCGCACCCGGGCGAGATTCGCGTTGGCGCCACGCTCGGCGGCATTCCTCACGTGCACGCGGCGATGATCGAGGACGCCATCGGGGCACAGTTCCGATACGTCGGCTTCGAGGGGACCGGCGCTCGCATTCGCGCGCTGGTCGGCGGCCATATCAACGCCTCGATCGGTGATATCTCGTCGAGTCTGGAGTTCGTCAAGAATGGGGATCTGCGCTTCCTGGCCGTCGGCAGCAAGGAGCGCCTCAAGCAGACGCCCGACGTACCGACCTTCAAGGAACTCGGCTACGACAATCTCAACCTGAGCATCAACCGCGGCATCGTTGCTCCCAAGGGGATCGACCCGGCCAAGGTAGAGACGCTGGCTCAGGGCTTCGAAGCGATGTCCAAAGATCCCGAGTTCATCAAGCGGGTCAATAACACCGGCGCCGAGGTCGACTTCATGGGGCCTCAGGCCTACGCCGACTATCTCTCTGACGTCGACGCAACGATCAAGCGCCTCTCTGGAAAGTTGGCAAGATGAACGCTGGCAAGATGAACGATAACGCCGAGATGGTCTCCCGCCCTGCGCGGGAGGCCAGCAGCGAGCGCGGCAAGGCGCTCGCCAACGTTATTTTCAACATCGCCCTGGCCGCGCTATTCCTCGGGCTGTTCGTGCAGGCCGGCGACTTGCCATCATCGATGTGGGAACCGCTGGGTGCCGGCTCGTTCCCGCGATTGGTTCTCGGGGCGCTGGTGATCTTCAACCTGGCGATCGTGGTGCAGTCGATGACGGCGCTGCGCAACACTGACCGATCGGCGAGCGTCGGTGCAAGACAGTGGTTCCTGCAGCGACGCCTGGCCTTCGCGACGCTGGCGGCATTTTCCGTTTACGCACTGCTCATGCCGTGGATCGGATTCGCTCTGGCGTCGTTGCTGTTCCTGCTCGCGGTCCAGTTCATTCTGGGGGCTCGTCGCGGCCGCCGATTGTTGATCGCCGCGATCATCGCCGTCGTCTTCGGTCTTGGCCTGCACTTGCTGTTCAGCCAAGTGTTCCTGATTTCGCTACCTCCGGGACGCCTGTGGTAATCCGAAGCCGGTAACCCCGGGTCGATCGCCCGGAACTGCCGATCCGAATCGAACAAGATCAACGGGATCAAGAGAGCTTTCCATGCCGATGACAGATGCGCTGCTCAGCAGCGTCGAACAACTGTTTTCGCTGGCGACCCTCGTCAGCATGATGATTGGCGTCGTGGCAGGTGTCGTGGCCGCCGCCATTCCCGGTTTCACGATTACCATGGCGATCGTGCTGACACTGCCGGTGACTTTTACCATGTCGCCGCTTCAGGGCGTGGCCACCATGCTTGCCGTGTATGTCGGCGGTGGCTCGGGCGGGTTGATCAGTGCCGCCCTGCTGGGCATTCCCGGCACCCCTTCCGCCGTCGCGACTACCTTCGATGCCTACCCGATGGCGCGCAAGGGTGAGCCAGGACGGGCGCTGGCGCTGGGTATCTGGGCCTCGTTCTTCGGCGCCCTGGTCAGTGCCGTGGTGCTGATCGTCGCCGCCCCGCCGCTGGCGATGATCGCGGTCAAACTCGGCCCCTGGGAGTACTTCTCGCTCATTCTGTTCGCGGTCACCGTGGTGGCGAGCCTGGTGGGCAAATCGATCCTCAAGGGGTTGATGATGAGCCTGCTGGGACTTTTCATCGCGACCGTGGGCCAGGATCCGATGATGGGCGTTCCCCGCTTCACCTTCGGTGTCGACGTGCTGGCTGCCGGTATTCCGTTCCTGGTAGTGCTGATCGGCATCTTCGCGGTCAGCCAACTCGCCAGCGAAGTCGAGAATCCCGAAGAACTCCATCAGGGAAAAGCGCTGGTGGGCGGCAAGATACGATTTCACCCCTTCGCGGTGATGCGTGAAGTGCTGAGCCGTCCGGTGAATCTATTGCGCTCTTCGATGCTGGGCGTGGTCATCGGTGCCGTACCTGGCGCCGGTGGCAGTATCGCCAATCTGATCGCTTACGATCAGGCCAAACGCGCCTCGAAGACACCGGAACGCTTCGGTACCGGCATAGCCGACGGCGTGGTGGCCTCCGAATCCGGGAATTCCGCGACGGCCGGCGGCGGTCTGATCCCGATGATCGCGCTGGGCATTCCCGGCAGCGCCGTCGATGCGGTACTCATGGCAGCCTTGATGGTTCAAGGTGTCAGCGTGGGCCCCAGACTCATCATGGACAACGCCGACCTGGTCTATGGCATGTTTCTGGCGATGTTCCTGGCCGCCGGCATGGTGCTGGCCTTCTGTCTGATCAGCATGCGCTGGTTTCTGCGGATCACCGAGATTCCCAAGTCGATCATCGTACCGGTGGTACTGGTCTGCTGCGCAGTCGGCGCGCTGGCGCTGAACAACCGGGTTACCGACCTCTACCTGCTGATCGGCGTCGGCCTGGTGGGCTATCTGCTGGCCAAGCTCGATTATCCGCTGGCGCCGCTGGTGCTCGGCGTCATTCTCGGGCCGATCGCCGAGACCAATCTGCGTCGCGCACTGATGGCCGACGAGGACTGGACGCTGTTCTTCACGCGGCCGATTTCGGCCGGGCTCCTGATTCTGGCCGTGCTGTCGGTGGCGTTTACCGCCCGACGCATCCTCCAGCAACGAGCCGCCGCCCGCGCCTGACAGAAGCGAGCGGTACTCCCGCACTGGGCGTACCGCTCATCCGTTCATCTTTTCATTCGCGCTCAGCGAGAGATGTGCCAGGGCCTGATGCCGGTTCAGCGCGGCCGTGCATGAAACGGCAATAGGCCCTAACATGGCGACCGATCATCGGAGGTCGCATGGCACAGCCTTTCCCCTATCCAGATACGGCCACTTTTCGTGGCGACACGCTCAATTTTCGTGGCGAAACGCCGTTTTCCCGAGCCGCCTCGGCGACAGGCCGAATCGGTCTGGCGCCAATGGAGGGTGTCATCGATGCCGACACCCGTGCGCTGTTGAGCGAGGACGGCGCGCTGGACTGGTGTGTCACCGAATTCGTGCGGGTCGTCGATGCGAAATTGCCGCCGAGGGTGTTTCTGCGCCACTGCCCCGAGCTGGCGACAGCAGGTTCGTGCGGGCCGATCACGCCCTCGGCCACGCCCGTCACGCTGCAGTTGCTCGGCTCAGATCCGCAGGCACTGGCGGCCAATGCCGAACAGGCGATCGCACAGGGGGCGACGCGGCTCGATCTCAACTTCGGCTGCCCGGCCAAGACCGTCAACCGTCACGATGGCGGTGCGTCGCTGCTGCGTACGCCAGCGCGCGTCTACGCTGCCGTCGCGGCGGTATCGGATGTCGGGAAGCGATTCGGCGTTTCGGTCAATGCCAAGCTGCGCCTCGGCTTCGATGACAAGCAATTGGCCCTGGCCTGCGCGCAAGCGGCCGAAGCCGGCGGTGCGGACGAGCTGGTCGTTCACGCCCGAACGCGACGCGAGGGCTATCGCCCGCCGGCTCACTGGGAATGGATAGCCCGGATTCGAACCGCCGTGAGCGTGCCGGTGGTGGCCAATGGCGATATCTGGTCGCTGGAGGATTACTGGAAGGCGCGCACGCTCTCGGGCTGCCGTGATGTGATGCTGGGCCGCGGCATGCTGGCAGACCCCTGGCTGGCACGGCGTATCCGTCATTGGCAGATCTCGGGCGGCGAGCGCCTGCCCGCTACGCCGTGGTCGGTACGTAGCGCCATGCTGAACCGCTATGCCGAGGCAAAACGAAGCGCGGGAATGCCGGAGAAGGTGATCGTGTCACTGTTGAAGCAGTGGCTGAACATCATGCGCGGCCGAGATACGGAGGCGGCGACGCGCTTCATGGCATTGCGCCGGGAGACAGCACTGGATGCCTTCCTCGCGGGCCTGAACGCCTCCGAGCCGGCTCCGCCATCGACTAGCGACACCTCGACAGCGCTCGCCTAGAAAGCGTCCTCACCGTCTCCAGCCGGCTAAACCGCCATATGTGGCCGGCGCGCCGAAGCCCCGGCGGCGTTCGGCCGCGATCGGCCAGATACCGCCGATCAAATACCCGACAAACAAAAACCCCCGCACCCTGTATGAGAACATGAGTGCGGGGGTTTTCGTCTATATGGCGCGCCCGGGAGGATTCGAACCTCCGACCACCTGATTCGTAGTCAGGTACTCTATCCAGCTGAGCTACGGGCGCTTGATATCTTGTGAAGCAGCAATGTCGGTTTACCCGACTTCAGTGAGTGGCGCGCCCGGGAGGATTCGAACCTCCGACCACCTGATTCGTAGTCAGGTACTCTATCCAGCTGAGCTACGGGCGCTTGAAATCTTGTGAAGCAGCAATGTCGGTTTACCCGACTTCAGTGAGTGGCGCGCCCGGGAGGATTCGAACCTCCGACCACCTGATTCGTAGTCAGGTACTCTATCCAGCTGAGCTACGGGCGCTTGATCCACTAACTTCTTTTACACTGTCTTTCTTCACACTGTGTTGATCGCGGTTTCCGATTTCCCGGAAATGGCGGAGAGGGAGGGATTCGAACCCTCGATAGGGCTATAAACCCTATACTCCCTTAGCAGGGGAGCGCCTTCAGCCACTCGGCCACCTCTCCCCGATCAGCACGGCGCGTAGATTACCGATTCCGATGAGTGTTGTCCAGCCAACAGACAAACTTTTTTCGAAAAAAACCTTAGAGGATGAAGAAGTTACCAGAAAGCCAAGTATAGAAGGCTGATACCTGTGGACGAAGAAGGTCTTCAGGGGTAGCCCGAGCCGATAAAGGGGACGACTTCACCAGCCCAGACGGAACCAAAGCGCCTATCCAGCACTCACGCGCCAGGATCGCCGTCTTCGTTTTCGGATTTCTCGCGCTGAATGCGCTGATAGATCTCTTCACGGTGGACGGCCACATCCTTGGGCGCATTCACGCCGATACGCACCTGATTCCCTTTCACTCCCAGAACCGTGACGGTAATGTCGTCGCCGATCATGAGAGTCTCTCCCACGCGACGGGTCAGGATGAGCATTATCTGATCTCCTTCTCAGGACCTTCTTCCATTCTCGGGTCACGCTCTCGGGCCTCCTGTCAGACAGGCCTTTCATTTACCCGAGAAGCGATTATGCGTCATACGAGCCTTCAGGCCAATGACGCCGTTCCATGCAAACCCGCGGCAACGTTGAAAGAACGCATGTTCCTTTCACTTCCTTCCAACTCACCCTTAGCGTAGAACGCCTGAGACATTGTTGAAGGTGTTATTCAGCTATTCGCTCTGAATACTGTCTTTATCGAGGCCAAAAGCGGTGTGCAATGCGCGCACGGCAAGTTCCATTGCCTTTTCGTCGATCACCACGGAGATCTTGATCTCGGATGTCGATACCATGCGGATGTTGATGTTCTCTTCGGAGAGCACCCGGAACATCCTGGACGCGACGCCAGCGTGAGAACGCATGCCGACACCGACCAGCGAGACCTTGGCGATGTTTTCGTCACCACGCAGCTCCCCTCCGCCGAGCGCCGGGATGACGTCATTCTGCAGAATCCGCATGGTCTGCTTGTAGTCGCCCTTGGCCACGGTGAAGGTGAAATCGGTGTAGTCGCCAGCCGGGGCCACGTTCTGCACGATCATGTCGACTTCGATATTGGCATCGGCGATCGGCCCCAGGATGCGCGAGGCCACGCCGGGCACATCAGGAGTATTGAGCAGGGTCAGCTTGGCTTCGTTCGCCGTGAAGGCGATACCGGAAATGAGCGGTTCTTCCATCGATTCGAATTCCTCGTCTGCCACGATCAGCGTGCCCGGTCCTTCCTCGAAACTCGAAAGCACGCGTAACGGTACGTTGTATTTGCCGGCGAACTCCACGGCGCGGATCTGCAACACCTTGGAGCCCAGGCTGGCGAGTTCCAGCATCTCCTCGACCGTAATCTTCTCCAGGCGCTGAGCCTTGGAGCAGACACGGGGGTCCGTGGTGTAGACGCCGTCGACGTCAGTGTAGATCTGGCACTCATCGGCATTCAGGGCCGCGGCCAGGGCGACACCGGTCGTGTCCGAACCGCCGCGCCCCAGCGTGGTGATGTTGCCTTCCTCGTCGACGCCCTGGAAACCCGCGACGACGACGACCTGACCATCGTTCAGATCGTCCTGAATCTCATCGGTCTCGATGCGCTGGATCCGCGCCTTGGTGTGCGCGCTGTCGGTACGGATTCCTACCTGAGCACCGGTATAGGAGGTCGCCGGCACGCCCAGCTGATGCAAGGCCATGGCCAGCAGCGAAATGGTGACCTGCTCCCCGGTCGAGACCAGCATGTCCATCTCGCGAGGCGTCGGGTCCTCGTTGATCTGGCTGGCCAGTTCGATGAGCCGGTTGGTCTCGCCGCTCATTGCCGACACCACAACCACGACCTGATGCCCCGCGTCGCGGTCCCGCTTGACCTTCTCGGCTACCGCCTTGATCCGCTCGACCGAGCCGACCGATGTACCTCCAAACTTTTGTACGTATAGCGCCATGAGTCTGCTTATCGCTCCCTAGCGTTGTCGGCCGGCGCTGGCGCCGGCCGTGAATGCATTTAGCTCGGCTGCGCTCAGCCCAGCTTCGCGGCAACCCAGTCTTGCACAGCTTTCAACGCAGCCGGCAACTGGGCCGGATCGCTACCGCCGGCCTGCGCCATGTCGGCTCGCCCGCCGCCCTTGCCGCCCACCTGCGCAGCGACGTGATTGACCAGCTCGCCGGCCTTGACCTTGGCGGTCAGGTCGTCGGTCACGCCGGCAATCAGGCTGACCTTGCCATCCTGAGCCGTCGCCAGCACCAGGACTCCCGAGCCCAGCTTCTGCTTGAGTTGATCGTGCAGGCTCCGCAGCTCCTTGCCCGAGATTCCCTCGACCTGCGTTGCCAGTACCCGAACCCCGGCAACGTCCTGTGCTTCGGCCAGCAGGTCGTTGCCTGCCGCGCTCGCCAGCTTGGCCTTGAGTCGCTCGAGCTCCTTTTCCAGCGAGCGTTGACGCTCGAGCACGGCATCCAGGCGTTCCACGACCTGCTCCGGCTTGGCTTTCAGCCGTTCGCCGACCGCATTGAGCTCCCGCGACTGGGCATCGAACCAGGCCAGAGCGCCCTCGCCGGTGACCGCCTCGATGCGGCGCACCCCAGCGGCCGTGCCCGACTCCGAGACGATATGGAAAGGCCCGATATCGCCGCTGCGCGCCACATGCGTGCCGCCGCAGAGCTCGATCGAGAAGTCGTCGCTGCCGATCGTCAGTACGCGCACGCTATCCAAGTACTTGGCTTCGAACAGCGCGCGGGCCCCTTTGGCCTTGGCCTCGTCGAGCGTCATCAATTCGGTCTGCGTCGGCGCGTTGGCCAGCACCTGAGCATTGACGATACGCTCGATCTGCGCCAGCTGTTCCGGCGTGACCGGTTCGAAATGGCTGAAATCGAAACGCAGCCGCTCGGCGCTGACCAGCGAGCCCTTCTGCTGCACGTGGTCGCCGAGCGTCAGGCGCAGCGCCTCGTGAAGCAGGTGAGTGGCCGAATGGTTGCGCATGGTGGCCTGACGCAGCGTGGCGTCCACCTGGGGCGTGAGTACCTCGCCCACGGCCAAACGGCCGTCGATCATGATGCCTTCGTGGAGATGATGTCCGGCCTGCTTGCGGGTATCGGTGACCTGGAAACGGCCGCCACCGGCCTGCAGATAGCCGGTATCCCCCACCTGGCCGCCGGACTCGCCGTAAAACGGCGTGCGATCCAGCACCACGACGCCCTTCTGGCCCGCCTCGAGCGCGTCGAGGGCATTGCCCTCTTCATCGACGATCGCCGTTACCGTCGACGAATCCTCGAGACGGTCGTAACCGGTAAACTCGGTGCTGCCTTCGAGTTCGAGCGCGGCACCGTAGTCGCCGCCGAACTGGCTGGCGGCCCGCGCGCGCTGACGCTGCGCCTCCAGCTCACGCTCGAAGCCGGCCTCGTCGAGCGTGACACCACGCTCGCGGCAGACGTCCGCGGTCAGGTCGTAGGGGAAGCCGTAGGTATCGTAGAGCTTGAAGATCGTCTCGCCCGCCAGGACATTGCCTTCCAGCGCGGAAAGCGCCTCTTCGAGCAGCCCCATGCCGTGATCGAGGGTACGCGCAAACTGCTGCTCTTCCTTTAGCAGCACGCGTTCGATCTGATCGCGAGCCTGATGGAGTTCGGGATAGGCCTCGCCCATCTCGGCATCCAGCGCCGCGACCAGCTTGTGGAAGAACGGCTCGCTGGCGCCCAGCTTGTGACCATGGCGTATCGCACGGCGAATGATGCGACGCAGCACGTAGCCGCGCCCTTCGTTGGACGGCAGCACGCCGTCGACGATCAGGAAGGCGCAGGAGCGGATATGGTCGGCGATGACGCGCAGCGAAGGCGTCTTGATATCGCCGTGGCCGGTCAGCTCGGCCGCGGCCTTCAACAGGTTCCGGAACAGATCGATTTCGTAGTTGGAGTGCACGCCCTGCATCACCGCCGCCATGCGCTCCAGGCCCATGCCGGTATCGATCGACGGCTTGGGTAGCGGCGTCATCTTGCCGGAGGCGTCACGGTCGAACTGCATGAAAACCAGGTTCCACACTTCGATATAGCGATCGCCGTCCTCTTCCGGGCTGCCCGGCGGGCCACCCCAGACTTCGGGACCGTGATCGTAGAAGATTTCCGAGCAGGGTCCGCAAGGGCCGGTGTCGCCCATCTGCCAGAAGTTGTCTTCGTCCAGACGCGACAGACGCGCCGGATCGACGCCGATGTCTTCGATCCAGATTCTGGCCGCTTCATCGTCGCTGATATGGACGGTGACCCAGAGCTTGTCCTGGGGCAAACCCAGCACTTCGGTGATGAACGTCCAGGCATAACGGATGGCATCGGCCTTGAAATAGTCGCCGAAGCTGAAGTTGCCCATCATCTCGAAGAAGGTGTGATGGCGGGCAGTGTAGCCGACGTTGTCCAGGTCGTTGTGCTTGCCGCCGGCGCGCACGCAGCGCTGTGCCGACGTGGCACGCACGTAAGGACGCGGATCCCGACCAAGGAACACATCCTTGAACGGCACCATGCCAGCGTTGGTGAAGAGAAGCGTCGGGTCGTTTTCCGGCACCAGGGAGGCGGAAGGCACGATGGTGTGTCCGCGCTCCTCGAAGAAGCTCAGGAAAGCCTGTCTGATATCTGCACTTTTCATAAACAATCCGTGGCGATAGGCGCGTCCACGGCGGCTAGCAGACCACGTGGCGACGCAAAATCCGGCAACGGAAAGGCGCTATCAACACCTCTCCGGCCATCGCAAAGCGCATTAGTATAACGTGGAGGGCCGATAGTCTGTCGAGTGCGACGCCACTGTCGGCGGGATTCGACAACTCGGCCTCTTCGCTGCCAGTCGCCGAAGAAACCGGATGCGTTTCGCCGGGAAAAGCGATATCAGACGTACCGGAGACGGTTCGCCGGCCTGACGGGAAACCGGAAGACGAGGCATCCGAAGATGGCGTGGGGAGGAGAGCAGATGCGGGAAGAGAAGCGGTGGAACGTTCGAGATATCGTGCCGCTTTGAACCAGTGGCACGAGGCTGTGAGCGACCCCGCGAAAGAGATCCAGAAGGCCGAACTTCAGGAACCGAAGATCACGCTCCGTCGTTCCAGGCATGCCTCATGGCGTGGCGAACCTGATCGAATTCGAAGCCGCGCCCGGCCAGAAAGCGCTCGCGCTTGGCGCGTTCCCGTGGCGTTGCGCCAGGGCCGTCGAAACGCTTGGCCAGTGCTTCGCAAGCCAGGCTCCGCCAATCGGGGGACTCCGCCTCAAGAGCCAACATCATCAGCGATTCGGCGATGCCGCGCTGGCCCATGTCGACGCGAATCCTGACCGGCCCCTGCCCCCGCGCGATACGCGAGCGCACGAAGATTTCGGCAAAGCGTGCATCGGACTGCAGACCTTCATCGGCCAGATCACCCAGCACGCGATGGATATCGTCGCCGTCGACGCCTTTGGCGCTCAGCCGGCTCACCAGCTCGGCGCGAGAGTACTCGCGCCGGGCCAGATACTGGATAGCCATGTCCCGGGGGGAGACCTCGCGGGACCTGGCGCCGCCTGAGGGCTCGCCGCCGCCGTTACCGAACATCCGTAGCTCCCGGAAAGCCTTACAGCAACGAATCGTTGGCGTCGTCGCTTTCGGCAGCGGCAGCCTCGGGCGCCTTTTCCTGCGTCGTCGGCGTGGCGAGCAGCTGGGCCCGGATCTGGTCTTCGATCTCGGTCATCGTCTCGGGATGCTCCTCGAGATACTGCGCGGCATTGGCCTTGCCCTGACCGATCTTGCTGCCCTTGTAGCTGTACCAGGCACCGGCCTTGTCCACCAGATTGCACTGGACGCCGAGATCGATGACCTCGCCAGCGTGGTAGATGCCTTTGCCGTACAGGATCTGGAACTCGGACTGCCGGAACGGGGGCGCCACCTTGTTCTTGACCACCTTGACCCGGGTCTCGTTGCCGGTGACCTCGTCGCCCTGCTTGACCGAGCCGATGCGACGAATATCGAGGCGCACGCTGGAGTAGAACTTCAGCGCGTTACCACCGGTGGTGGTCTCCGGGCTGCCGAACATGACACCGATCTTCATGCGGATCTGGTTGATGAACACCACCATGCAGTTGGCGTTCTTGATGTTGCCGGTGATCTTGCGCAGCGCCTGTGACATCAGACGCGCCTGCAGACCAACGTGGGAGTCGCCCATTTCCCCTTCGATCTCGGCACGCGGCGTCAGGGCCGCCACGGAGTCGATGATGATGACGTCGACACCACCCGAGCGCACCAGCATGTCGCAGATTTCCAGCGCCTGCTCGCCCGTATCGGGCTGCGATACCAGCAGGTCGTCGAGATTGACGCCCAGCTTCTCGGCGTAGCTGGGATCGAGTGCGTGCTCGGCATCGATGAAGGCGCAGGTCTTGCCGTCCTTCTGCGCCTGGGCGATGACCGACAGCGTCAGCGTCGTCTTGCCCGAAGATTCCGGGCCGAAGATCTCGACGACACGGCCGTAAGGCAGGCCGCCGACACCCAGTGCGATATCCAGCCCCAGAGAGCCCGTCGAGACTACCGGGATCGCGGTACGCGGGGTGTCACCCAGGCGCATCACGGTGCCTTTGCCGAATTGGCGATCGATCTGTGACAGAGCCGCATTGAGTGCCTTGCTGCGGTTTTCGTCCTGTGCCATGAACGTCTCCTATGAATGCGCAGGGTGAGACGGGGCAACGCCGGTCACGGCGCTCGGCTCACATACTGTATGATTAGACAGTAGTATGGCGAAAAAACCGTCGCGCGCCTATCCCCGTTCGAAGTTTTTCGATCAAGTTCTGATAACGGTCGCGACGTCAGCGTCGTCGCCGATGCGGATCATGCCTCAGGGCCACTTTGCGACAGCAATTCTATCAACCCGGCCAGTGCCACCGACACGGCCAGCTCACGCACGCCCTGGCGATCGCCGGGCAAGCGAAGGCAGCGTACATGCTGGTCTCTTTCATCGCCCCAGGCGAACCACACCGTACCCACCGGCTTCTCGGCGCTGCCACCCTCCGGGCCGGCAATGCCGCTGACCGCAACGCCAAGCTCCGCGCCGCTGTCACGGCAGGCGCCAGCGACCATTTCGCGCACGGTCGCCTCGCTGACGGCGCCGTGCGTCTCCAGCGTCACGTTCGAGACTCCCAGCAGGCGCTGCTTGGCGGCATTGGAATAGGTCACGTAACCGGTTTCGAAATAAGCGGAACTACCGGCGATCGCGGTGATGGCGCTGGCGACGCCGCCCCCGGTGCAGGATTCCGCCGTTGTCACCCGAACGCCTCGTGCCAGACAGGCTTCGCCCAGACGCCGGGACAGCTCGTCGCATCCCAGTTGGACCTCGGAAGGCACCGTGGATTCCAGTGACATGACCTCTCCTTCTTCTAATCCCGATTCTAATCCCGACACGCTTCTTCTAATCCCGACACGCTTCTGTCAATGACAATGGTTGTCCTATCGGCGGCACGATTCTCGAAACGCTCTCCGGATGATCGTATCTGAATGAAAGCGCCGAATGACCGCAGGAAGCCGACTGCCATTCAGTATGCGGAGAATCGGCATTCGTGCAATGCAGAGGATGGACCCACATTCGAATTGGCCACGTGTGCAATGCCTCCCTGTACGGGACGCATGAAGACCCATTTTAGACAATGCTCAAGGATCGCCATCCAGCGCCGATAAAGCGTCATGGAGACGACGTCTCTCTTCTAGGCGCCCTCTTCTAGACGCCCCTCTTTTATGGACATCGCATGAAATCTGGCATTTCCATCGCTCTGATCATCATCATGCTGCTGGCGCTGGCCGCTGGCGGCGTGCTCGCCAGCGACCTGCGCTGGCCGCTGCCGGCCGATGCGCTGGCACCGTTGGGCCTGTATCTACTGACGCTGGTACTGGCCGGCTGGCTCTGCGTGCAACTGGTGATTCTGGTGAGAGGGCTGACGCGCCAGCAGCAGGCGCTGATCGAAAGCCAGGATGCGGTGCGCCGCCAGCTGGAAGCGGCCGAACTGTCCCAGTTGATGAGCCAGTTCGTACAGCATGCCGAAGCGTTGCTGGACAAGGAGGGTCTCGATCCCAACAAGCGCAGCGTCATGCGCTGTCTGGCGGTCGATGCCCTGCGCGGCAACAGCGGCCGGGGTGACGTGAATTACACTCGCCTGGCGCAACTCTTCGAATGGCTGGACGCCGAGGCACAGCGCCACGAGAACGACGCACATCGCCTGCAGCTAATGCTGCCGACACTCATGCAGTACGCCGAAATCGCCTGGCAGCTGTGTCAGGTCGGCGAGAGTCAGGCGGAGCGGCTGTCGCGCTTTCTGCAACATCAGCCGGCGCCGCCCTCCCGCCACGACGTCTGATCGGAAGCCACGACGAGCGTCGTGGCGATCGGTCGGTTACAGGTACCCCAGTCAGTGCGGTACCAATATCAACGCAGAATGAGCGTTGCCGTCCGCGCATGGCGCAGCATGGCCGTCGTGGTGCTGCCGACCAGCAGGTGGCGAATCCGCGAGTGGCCGTAGGCTCCCATGATCATCAGGTCGATCCGATGCTGGTCGGCGTAGTCGGCGAGCATCTCGTCGACGTCGCCGGCCAGAATCGTGCCCTGGGCGTCGACTTCCCCCTCGCGAAGCCGATTCAGCGCCCACTCGAGCTGGGCTCGCTGATCGTCGGTACCGGCCCCGACCATGATCACGTGACAGATCAGACCGTTGAGCAGCGGGCTCTCGGCGATCATCTCGACGCCCTTGCGGGTCGTCCGGCCACCGTCGAAAGCCAGCAGCAGTCTCGAGGGCGGCTGGAATTCCGGAGGCGTCACCAGAATCGGGGTATGCAGCGTGCGCACGACCCGCTCCAGATTGCCGCCGAGATGTTCTAGCGTTTCATCCTCCGACTCGCCGCGCTTGCCCAGCACGACCAGGCGTGCCTGAGGCTCACGCTCGACCAGGGATTCGATCAGATTGCCGTGACGCAGCGCAGTGGAGACCGTGGTATTCGGGGCCAGGCGCTCGGCCTGGCCGCGGGCGGCTTCCAGCAATTCGCGACCGTGCTGCTGAGCCAGCCTGGCACGCTGCTCGTCGAGCTCGGTCAGCTGTTCGCGCAGGTGCTCGCGGCTTCCGAGTCCGATCTGCCCGCTGGCATCGGTAGCGCCGAGACATGGCGCCTTGCTCAGCACGTGCATCAGCTCGAGCGGGGCGCCGATCCGTTCGGCGGCCCAGGAAGCCGCGGCGCACACCGCGAAAGCGTGACGCGAATCGTCGATGCAGGCCAGAACCTGACGTTCACTCATGGGATTCTCCTTTCAGCCGTTCTTGGTTGATGATCGAAAGCGGGCCAGCTCGGCCCGATAATCGGGGTCAGTGACCCATGAGCTTCTCTACGGCATCCGGCTTGTCATGCACCCCGAAACGATCGACCAGAGTGGCACTGGCCTGATTCATGCCCACCACTTCGACCTCGGCGCCTTCGCGGCGGAACTTGATCACCACGTTGTCCAACGCCTCGACCGCCGTGATATCCCAGAAGTGGGCGCGGGAAACGTCGATCGTGACGCGCTCGACCGCCTCCTTGAAATCGAAGCCGGCATTGAAGCGGGTCGATGATGCGAAGAACACCTGTCCCACGACCTCATAGTTGCGCGTCTTGCCGTCATCGTCCATGCGACTCCCGATGTAGAGAATCTGCCCCACCTTGTTGGCGAAGAACAGCGACGCCAGCAGCACGCCGACCAGCACACCGATCGCCAGGTTGTGAGTGGTAACGACGACGGCGACGGTGGCGATCATGACGATGTTCGTCGACATCGGGTGGCGGCGCAGGTTGACGATCGACTCCCAACTGAACGTCCCGATCGAAACCATGATCATCACCGCGACCAGGGCGGCCATCGGAATCTGCGAGACCCAGTCGCCCAGGAAGACGACGAGAATCAGCAGAAAGACACCGGCCACCAGCGTGGAGAGACGCGTGCGTCCACCGGATTTCACGTTGATCACCGACTGGCCGATCATCGCGCAGCCCGCCATGCCGCCGAGCAGGCCGGAGAAGATGTTGGCGATGCCCTGCCCCTTGCACTCGCGGTTCTTGTCGCTCGAGGTATCGGTCAGTTCATCGACGATCGTTGCAGTCATCATCGACTCGAGCAGGCCGACGACGGCGATACCCAGCGAATACGGCAGGATGATCATCAGCGTATCGAGATTGAGCGGCACGTCGGGCCACAGGAACACCGGCAGGGAATCCGGCAGCTCGCCCATGTCGCCCACAGTACGGATATCCATGCCGCTGACCATGTAGACGATCGTCAGCACCACGATGCATACCAGCGGCGATGGCAACATCTTGCCGACCACCGGCAGGTACGGAAACAGGTAGATGATGCCGAGCCCGGCCGCCGTCATCGCGTAGACATGCCAGGTCACGCCGGTCAGCTCCGGCAGCTGCGCCATGAAGATCAGGATGGCCAGGGCATTGACGAAACCGGTGACCACCGAGCGCGACACAAAGCGCATCAGCTCGCCCAGCCTGAGATAGCCGAACACGATCTGGAGCACCCCCGTCAGCAGCGTTGCCGCCAGCAGGTACTCCAGACCGTGATCGCGCACCAGGGTCACCATCAACAGCGCCGTGGCGCCGGTGGCGGCAGAGATCATCCCCGGCCGACCGCCGGCAAAAGCGATCACCACCGCCATGGAAAACGATGCATAGAGACCAATCTTGGGATCGACGCCGGCGATAATCGAGAAGGCGATCGCCTCGGGGATCAGCGCCATCGCGACGACGGTGCCGGCCAGCACATCGGCGCGAATATTGGAAAACCAGTGCTGTTTTATCGTTTCTAACATGGGCAGTTCCCTGTCATGAGCCGCGATAGGCCGTTGCCGATCGCGCCGATCCGCCCGTCAGCCAAAGCGGAATGGCCACCGGTATCGCCCGGTCGTCGACGGGATCGATACAGCGTGCAGTCGAACGACGGCCACGCAGTCGCGGCAAGAGTTTGATTTGAATGGGTCGAACAAGAACATGCCGTCGTGCAGATACAGGGGTATCGGAGACAGCGAAGCGCGCGCAAGAGGCACGCCGGGGTGGGGCGTTACGCTAGGGTGGCGTCATGCCAGCGATGGTGTTGTCGATGCGGTCTTGCATGGGAGCGACCTGTCGAGCGCGTCGTGGAATGATCAAAGTTTCAGCGCGCAGGAGTCTACCACCAACGTCGAAAGGTTCCCAGACGGAATTCCCGGGAACGGCTATCGGCAGATCAGGAAAGTATCGGCGTATCAGCGATCATGCACTTCGAGAAAGCGCTGCATGGCTTCGACGGTGGCATCGCTGCAGTGGTGCTCGATCCCTTCGGAATCGGCTTCGGCCACATGGGGCGGTACACCGAGCGCCAGCAGTGTCGACAGCACCAGCTGGTGGCGCGCCTCGACCTTCTCGGCCAGTTCGCTGCCCTTCTCGGTCAGAAAGACGCCGCGATACGGGCGCGCCTCGGCCAGACCGTCACGCTTGAGCCGGGCGATCACCTTGGAGACCGCAGCGGCACTGACGCCGAACCGTTCGGCCAGATCGCTGGCCCGGGCCTCGCCGTGGTCGCGGTGCAGCTGCGCGATCTCCTCCACGTAATCTTCCACCAGCTCCTGCTGGTGATCGAGACGCGTGCGCTCGAAGCGGGCATAACGTGGGCGTGGCGTTGCTGACATGGTGTTCTCGTCGACGGGCAGAAATGATGGGCGGCGGGGGTCGTTCAGGAGTCCGCCCGCGCGCGTCCTACCTAGAGAGCCTACAGCAACTCGAAGGCCAACACATAACCATTCAGCAAGATGATGACTGCCGCAATGACGCATCCCAGCCCGGTCACCCAGGGGCGACTGGTCAGATTGCCCATCAGACGGTGCTGGGCAGTGAAGTGGATCAGCGGGATCAGCGCGAAGGGGATCCCGAAGCTCAGCACCACCTGGCTGGCGACGAGAACCTGCTGCTCGGGGAATCCCAGCATGATCACCACGATCGCCGGCAGCATGGTCATCAGGCGCCGCAGCCACAGCGGGATGGTGAAACCGACGAAGCCCTGCATCACCACCTGCCCCGCCAGGGTGCCGACGATCGACGAGGACAACCCGGCCATCAGCAGCGTGAAGCCGAACAGGGTGCTCGCCAGCTCCTGGTTCATCAGCGGCGCCAGCAACTGGTAGCTCTGCTCGATCGTGGCGACGCCGGTACGCCCGTTGCCGAAGAAGACCGAAGCGGCCAGTGCCAGCATCGAAAGGTTGATGACACCGGCGATTCCCATTCCGATCACCACGTCCCACCGGTAGTAGCGCATGGCACGGCGACGCTGCTCGTCGGTATGGGTCGCGACGCGTCGCTGCGACAGCGACGAGTGGAGATAGATGACGTGCGGCATCACCGTCGCGCCCAGAATGCCGGCGGCGAGAAATACCGCATAGCCATCCGGAAACCCGGGCAGCAGCAAGCCCTCGAGCGCCGGCGCGGCCTCGGGGCGCCCCATGACGATCTGGATGACGAACCCGGCAGCCACCGCCAGCAGCATGCTGCCGATGATGATCTCGAGCAGGCGAAAGCCGAAACGCTGCATGTAGAGCGCCGCGTAGGTGATCGCCCCGGTCAGCAGCGCCCCTTCGAGCATCGTCATGCCGAACAGCAGGTTGAACGCCAGCGCGGCACCGAGGAATTCGGCCAGATCGGTAGCGATCGCCACCAGTTCGGCCTGGACCCAGTAGAACCAGACCAGCGGCCGCGGATAGCGCTCCCGAATCATCTCCGCCAGATTCTTGCCGGTTGCCAGCCCCAGCCGCACCGACAGCGTCTGGATCACCATCGCCATCAGGTTGGCCCACAGCACGACCCACAGCAGCACGTAGCCATAGCGCGAGCCGGCTTCGATGTTGGTGGCGAAGTTGCCCGGATCGATATAGGCCACCGCCGCGATCATTGCCGGCCCGAAGAACGGCAGAAAGCGCGACAGCGTCGAACGACGCCGGGAAGCTGCTGGCGCCGTCAGATGTTCGTCACGGGCTTGGGTCAAGGAGTTGGACACGATTGCCTCTGGAGATGGTCAACGCCAAGGTGATGATCCCCTGGTTATCAAGTTAAACCTTGGTTGACAAAATATACCCCAGTTACCAACGACGCAACGGTGTCCCGTCATGAGTTATTTCAATCAGGACGATTGATTCCCATGGTTATCTCACCCAAGCCCGATGACCCTGCGTCGCGACAACGGGCAGGCCCAGGCGGCTTCCAGCCGCAATCTGGAGTCGCAAGAAAACTAGCGCCACCGCAGGATCGGCCACCCCCGCGCCTCGGCGGTTGCCTGCAGACGCTCGTCCGGCTGCGTGGCATGCGGATGATCGACGAACTCGAGCAACGGCAGATCGTTGAAGGAATCGCTGTAGCCCCAGGTCTCCCAGCCTTCGGCGAAGCCGGTGTCGTGAGCGTCGAGCCACTGGGCAAACGCCTCGAGCTTGCCGCGCTGGTAGGTCTGGATGCCGGTCGGCTCGCCGGTGAAGCGGTCGTCGGTATCGAACTCGGGCAGCGAGGCTAGCGCACCGTCTGCGCCGACGGCGTGCGCGATGGGCTCGACCAGATGGTGCATCGAGGCGGAAATCACCAGCGTGGCGTGTCCATCCCGGCTGTGTGTCTGGAGCCGTTCCACCCCTTCCCGCATCAGGCGCGGACGCACCCTGGCATCGACGAACGCCTCGACCTGTTCCCGCACGACCTGACGGGAACGGCCGACCAGCGGCGCTAGCGTGAAACGCAGATGGTCGGTCATGTTCAGCGTACCGGCGTGGTACTGTCTGTCGTGCTCGCGCATCCGTGCCAGCAGCGCCTCGCCATCCTCGACCCAGCCGCAATCGATGATCCACTCGAGCCACAGATGCGTGCAGTCGCCGTCGAGCAGCGTGTCGTCGAGATCGAAGATGGCGAGCGCGGATGGCCGGTGTGGCGAAGGAGGTTGTGACGTGGCCAAGCGGGACTCCCTGTTCTATCGGCGGAATGAATCTCAAGCATACACGCTCCCGCCGACACGGTGACCCGGAGTCAGATCTCTTCCGGCGGCCTGGAGTCGGACTTTCGGGGATCGAATCCCGCCATGGTCTTGAACGCCTCCATGATGTCCATCGGCAGCGGAAAGACGATGGTCGAGGCGTTCTTGTTGCTCATGTCGCTCATGGTCTGCAGATAGCGCAGCTGCAGCGCCGCCGGGTTGCGCGACATGATATCGGCCGCCTCGACCAGCTTCTCGGCCGCCTGCTGTTCGCCCTCGGCGTGGATCACCTTGGCCCGGCGTTCGCGTTCGGCCTCGGCCTGACGGGCGATGGCGCGAATCATGCTCTCGTCGAGATCGACGTGCTTGATCTCGACATTGGCCACCTTGATGCCCCACGCCTCCGTCTGGGCGTCGATGATCTCCTGAATGTCGTCGTTGAGCTTGTCGCGCTCGGAGAGCATCTCGTCGAGATCGTGCTTGCCCAGTACCGAACGCAGCGTGGTCTGGGCCAACTGGCTGGTGGCATTGACGAAATGCTCGACCTGGATGATCGCCTTCTGCGGATCGACGACGCGAAAATAGAGCACCGCGTTGACGCGAACGGTGACGTTGTCCTGGGAAATGACATCCTGTTCCGGCACGTCCATGGTGATGACGCGCAGATCCACGACCTCCATTTTCTGCACCACCGGAATCAGAAAGAACAGCCCCGGACCCTTGACGTCCTGAAAGCGGCCCAGAAAAAACACCACGCCGCGACGGTACTCCGGCAGAATCCGGATCGAGGCCAGCAACAGCAGAATCAGCAGTACCACAGGTACCAGATAGGCGAACATCATCTCGTCTCCTCCATGGGAAAACCGATTGCCGCTTCTTCAGCCTGATATCGAAAGGCTTCGGCATATCGGTTTCAAATCGACGTCGGGGAACGCTCGACGCTCGTGGGTTCCACGCTGACGGTCAAGCCGTCCAGCGCCATGACGCGCAGCCTGTCGCCTTTCCGGATAGGCCCCTTGCCACGCGCCTGCCAGCGCTCTCCGTGCAGCAGCACCTTGCCGCGTCCGGCGGTAAAATCCCCCAGCGCCACGGCCTCGGCACCGATCAACTCCTCGCGGCCGGTCAAGGGCATGCGTCGCCGTACTCCCATCAGGCGCATCACGCCCCACAGCAGGAAGCCGGCCGCCACCAGCGCCGTGCCGCCGATCAGCGGCCACGCCACGGCACTGTTGGCCTCGTCCATCAGCAGAATGGAACCGATCACGAATGCGGCGATACCGCCCGCGCCGAGCGCGCCGAAACTGGGCAGGAAGGCCTCGCCGACAATCATGGCCAGCCCCAGCAGCACCAGCCCCAGGCCGGCCAGATCGATCGACAGCACCTGAAAGGCAAACAGCCCCAGCATCAGGCTGATGCCGCCAATGACGCCCGGCACCAGCGTGCCGGGGCTGGCGAGTTCGAACACCAGCCCGTAAAAGCCGATCAGCAGCAGGCCGTAGGCCACGGTGGGGTTGGCGATCAGCGACAGCAGCGACGTGCGCCAGTCCGGCGCTTCGCGAACGAGTTCGATCTGTGCAGTCGAGAGCGTTCGCATCCCGTCTTCCAGCTCGACCTGCCGGCCATCCAACTGCGCCATCAGATCATCGAGATCCACGGCCACCACGTCGATGACATTGCGCTCGAGCGCCTCCTTCGCGCCGAGATTGGCCGCCTCGCGGACCGCCTGCTCGGCCCAGTCGGCGTTGCGGCCGTGACGTTCGGCGTAGCCACGAATCGTGGCCACGGCATCCTCGATCATCTTCTGGCGCATCGCCTGGCTGTTGGCGTCCTCGGGCGTCTCTCCGCCCAGGGTCACCGGCGTGGCCGAACCGAGATGGGTGCCCGGCGTCATCGCCGCGATGGGGCTGGCATAGAGCAGATAGGTGCCGGCGCTGGCTGCCCGCGCCCCGCTCGGAGTGACATAGGTCGCGATCGGCACCCTGGCGGCGAGGATCGTCTGCGCCAGCCGACGCATCGACTCGACCTGACCGCCGGGCGTGTCGAGTTCGACGACGAGGAGTTCGGCGTCCATCGACTCGGCGCGACGGATGCCGCGTTCGACGTAATCCCGCGTCGCCGGATTGATGCTGTCGTCGAGGGTGAGCACCAGCGCCCGATTCGCGGCCGGCGACTGGGCCAGCGCCGTCATTGCCAGGATGCCGCCCAACAAGAGACAGACGAGCCAACAGGCGCAGCGCTGTCGGCGCGTCAGGAATCTGCGAGAGTGGCTCGTGGAATCGATCATGTTCGCAGCGTAGCCAGTTTCCCGTGTTCGTGCCGCTGGATCATGGTGTCGTATCGGCTCGCCGACGTCCGAGCGTATCCAGGACAAGCGCCGGTATCGGCGGCGCGGCTCCCGCTCCTCGTGTTTCCCCTTGGTTTTTTTGCCATCATGAGCGCAGCAGTCGTACGGATCCCCCAAGTCCACCGCTGTGTTCCGCCGCTTCGGAGTAACGAATCATGCGCCTGGACTACGCAGGCCCCTTCCCCGAGCCCGTGGGCTTTCTCCTCGTCCCGCGCTTTTCGATGATGGCGTTCTTCTCCGCGGTGGAGCCGCTGCGAATCGCCAATCGACTGGCTGGCCGCGAGCTCTACCGGTGGCTGCTGATCAGCGAAGACGGCCAGCCGGTCACCGCCAGCAACGACATGACCCTGCTCGTCGATTGCGGCCTGGCCGATGCCCCTTCCCTGCCGACCCTGGCGGTGTGTGCCGGTTTCGAGCCGGAGCGCGACCTGTCGCGTCGCCTGTCGCAATGGCTGCATCGCCAGGCCAGCGAAGGCTGTCTGCTGGGCGGCATCGATACCGGCCCGCTGATCCTCGCCGAAGTCGGCTTGCTCGACGGCCATCGCCTGACGCTGCACTGGGAAAGCCTGCCCGCCTTTCGCGAGCGCTTCCCGGGGCTTGACGCGGTGGAATCGCTGTTCGAGATCGACAACCGCCGCTTCACCTGCGCCGGGGGTGCCGCCGCCATGGACATGACATTGAGCATTATCGCCAGTCGCCACGGCCAGGACCTGGCCGACGCTATTTCCGAACAGCTGATCCACGCCCGCCTGCGCCCGCGCCAGGACCATCAACGCCTGCCGTTGGCGAAACGCTTGGGCACGCACCGCCGCCCGCTGGTCGATGCCGTTGCGCTGATGGAGCAGCATCTCGAGCAGCCGCTGTCGATGACGGCGCTCAGCGAACGCATCGGCCTGTCGCTGCGTCAGCTTCAGCGCCTGTTTCTCGAGGAACTCGGCAAGCGCCCGCGGGATTACTATCTCGAACTGCGCCTGGACCGCGCCCGTCATCTGCTCGAAGAAACCGACCGCGACATCCTGAGCATCGGCCTGGCCTGCGGTTTCAGTTCGGCCTCGAGCTTCTCCCGCGCCTATCGCCAGCGCTATGCCCAAGCGCCGAGCGATACTCGCCGCCCCGCCGCGGCGCCTTCATCCACGATCGATCGCGACCAATAACCGCAAGAAAATGGCGTTTTAGAGCAACCTTCGCGCCGGGGCATCCGCCACGCTGGTGCCGATCTCACGCCGCTGGCTGCAGGGATGCTATCTGGAACGCATCGACCCCGCGGTTTCCAGCGGGGTCGATGGTGCTTCCAACGGCTGGTGACCAATCAGCGTCGGATCCCGATTCTGCGGCCGGCGGCCTTCGGCCATTCGTCTCCGGCTTTCGGTAGCATCTCGACGCTCGCGGCCACCGGCTCGGGAAACGGTGCCGGGCGGCCGCTGGCCACGTCGATCCCCATCAGCATCTGTTCGCTGGTCGCCAGCGTATCGCCATCGACATTGGTCAGCGTGAACAGCAGGTGCAGACGCTTGGCGTCGCTGTCCAGCAGCGTCAGCGCCACCGCCAGCGCCTCGCCACGATGCGCTTCCTGGCGGTAGCAGAGATGCGTCTCGAGGGTGTAGATCGTGTAGCCGTGCTCGGCACGGCCGGCCTCGTCGAGACCGACGCGATCCATCAGCGCCTCCACCGCCAGCGAGAAGACCCTGGCGTATTCGGCATCGTTCATGTGGCCGTTGTAATCGACCCAGGCGTCCTGCACCCGGGTCTTGAACAGCGGTTCGGTCGTCGTCTCGCTCATCGGATACGCCTCGTTGATCAGATTCGACCCTGGAGCCCTTCGGCTTCCGGCCAATATTTCTGGGTCAGCTCGAGCAACTCGGTGAGAAACGCATCGCGGCGTGTCTCGAGCTCGGCAACGCTGCGTCCGGCCGCCTGATGCTCGCAGCCATCGGCTACCTTCTCGATCAGTTCGTCGGTCAGCTCGGGTGCTTCCAGCTTGGTCCACGGCAGTTTCAGCGCCGGCCCGAACTGGTGCAGCATGTGGCGCATGCCGCCATCGCCACCGGCCAGGTGGAAGGTGAGGAACGTCCCCATCAGCGACCAGCGCAGACCACAGCCGTAGACCACGGCCGCGTCGATCTCCTCGGTAGTGGCGACGCCGTCGTTGACCAGATGCAGCGCCTCGCGCCACAGAGCCTCCATCAGACGATCGGCGACATGACCTTCGATCTCGCGACGCACCACTAGCGGACGCATGCCCAGCGCGGCGTACTGCGCCTGAGCGCGCTCGATCACCACCGGCGCGGTGTGCTCGCCACCGACCAGTTCCACCAGCGGCAGCAGATAGACCGGATTGAACGGATGCGCCACGATCACGCGGCCCGGGGCCTTCTGGCAGGCGGACTGCAGATCGCTCGGCTTGATGCCGGAGGTCGAGGAGCCGATCACCACGTCCGGCTCGGCCAGCGCGTCGAGCTGGCTCAGCACGTCGTGCTTGAGCGCCAGTCGCTCGGGGACGTTCTCCTGGATCAGCTCGGCGCCCTTCACCGCGGTTTCCAGCGAATCGACGAAGGTCAGCGCCTTCGAATCGGCGTCATCGGCAAGCCCGAGCCGCTCGAGCGACGGCCAGGCGCGCTCGACGAAAGCGCGAGTGCGCGCGGCGGCAGCGGGATCGGGATCGAAGGCGGTCACACGGCAGCCGGCAGCCAGGGCGCGGGCGATCCAGCCGTTGCCGATCACGCCGGTGCCGATCACGGCGACGGTCTTGGGAAGCGTGGTAGCGTTCATCACATTTCTCGAAATCGGGTAGGGAAAAGGTAGCGGCCGCCGGACGATGCCGACGGCCGGTTCCGTGGGCGCGAACCCTGGGGACCATCAGTAGGGATCAGGGCTTGCGCAGTGCCAGCGACTCACGGGTCTGCTGCGGCGTCTGCACCTTGCCACCGAGATTCTCGACGAGGGTCGCGGCCCGCTCGACCAGTTGCGCGTTGGTCGCAAACACGCCCTTGTTCAGATAGAGGTTGTCTTCCAGGCCGACCCGCACGTGACCGTCGAGCAGCACCGACTGCGCCACCATCGGGAACTGCTGGCGGCCGATCCCGAACGCCGACCAGATCGCGTTCTCCGGCAGCTTGTTGCGCATCGCCAGCATGGTCTCGGTGTCCGCTTCGGCGCCCCAGGGAATGCCCAGGCAGAGCTGGAACAGCGGATCGCCATCGATCAGTCCTTCGTCGACCAGCTGCCGCGCGAACCAGACGTGGCCCAGGTCGAAGCACTCGAGCTCCGGCTTGACCCCGGCCTGCTGGATCAGACGCGCATGCTCGCGCAGCCAATCGGCGCTGTTGAGGTAGACCATGTCACCGAAGTTCAAGCTGCCGCAGTCCAGCGTGCACAGCTCCGGCAGCAGCTGGCCCACCGGCTCGTGGCGCTCGGCCGCTGTCTGCAGGTCGGTCCCTTCGAGACCATGAATCACGCCGTCGCGAATCTCGGGGAACAGGTCGCCGCCGCCGCCGGCGGTGATGTTGATCACCGCATCGACATCGGATTCGCGGATGCGCTCGACGACTTCGCGGAAATGATCGGTGGAGTGGCTGACGCCGCCGGTTTCCGGATCGCGAACGTGCAGATGAACGATGCTGGCCCCGGCACGGGCGGCGTCCAGCGCGCTGTCGGCGATCTGCTTGGGGGTGATCGGAAGATCCGGATGCTTGCCGGCAGTATCGCCGGCACCGGTGACAGCACAGGTGAGGATGACGTCGCGATTCATGGAGGAGCCTCTCGGTCCGGCCCCGAGCCGATCCCGGCACGGGGCAGTGTATGAGCGCACCGGCAGGTGCGTTGCGATGGCTCTCATTGTGGGTGCCGAGCGGGCCCACGTTTTGTCATGAGACGCCGCAACATTGACCGGAAGCGACAACCGGCAATTCGTATCCTGTAAAACTTTCGTTGCATAACGCTACCGCCACTGCATGGGCTGGACGCTCTGTTCGCCAAGCCGACGAACCGTTAGGCTGCCAAGATATCCTTGTCCGCAACACGGAACCGCCATGTCCTATTCCGCACTGACACAGCGCATCGCCGGCGAAGGCGCCAGCGCCTGGAACATCCACTTCCGCGCCAAGGCGCGTCAGGCCCGCGGCGAAGATGTCATCATCCTGTCGGTCGGCGATCCCGATTTCGACACGCCGCCTTCCATCGTCGAGGCCGCCGTCACCAGCCTGCGCAGTGGCGCGACCCATTACGCGGACGTGCAGGGGAAGCACGCCCTGCGCGAGCGCATCGCCGCCTTCCACCGCAGCCACGGTGGCCATGCCGAGACCGACGCAGACCACGTCGCCGTGCTCGCGGGGGCGCAGTGCGGTCTCTACGCCACGGCCCAGTGCCTGCTCGATCCCGGTGACGAAGTCATCATTCCCGAGCCGGCCTACGTCACCTACGAGGCCGTGGTGCAGGCCACCGGCGCCGTGCCGGTGTGGGTGCCGCTGTCCGCCGACGACGGTTTCCAGCCGCGGGTAGCCGCCATCGAGGCGTCGATCACGCCGCGCACGAAGGCGATTCTGCTCAACAGCCCGCACAACCCCACCGGCCAGTGCCTGTCCCCGGCGATGTGGGAGTCGATCGCCACGCTCTGTCGCGAACACGATCTGTGGCTGATCGTCGATGCGGTCTATGCCGATCTGATCTTCGACGGCGAACACGTAAGCCCCGACAGCCTGCCAGGCATGCGCGAGCGCACCGTGGTCATCAGCAGCCTGTCGAAGTCCCACGCCATGACCGGCTGGCGGCTCGGCTGGGTCGTCGGCCCCCGAGAGCTGATGTCGCACCTGGTCAATCTCGCCCTGTGCATGCTCTACGGATGCCAGCCGTTCATTCAGGACGCCGCCATCGCCGCGCTGGACGAACCGCCGGCAGCGCTGGCCGCGATGCGTGATACCTACCGGGAACGCCGCGATGCCGTGGTCGAGATGCTGCGCGACAGCGAGACCGTCGCCACGCTGCCGCCCGCCGCGGGCATGTTCATGATGATCGATATCCGCGCCACCGGGCTCGGCACGCACGCCTTCGCCGACCGGCTGCTCGACGAGCACGGCGTTTCGGTACTCGCAGGCGAGGCCTTCGGCGCCTCCGCCGCGGGCTTCGTGCGCCTGAGCCTGACCGTGGATGCCGAGCGTCTGCGCGAGGCCTGCCGGCGGATCGAGCGCTGCGCCCAGGAGTGCCAGGGAGAATCCCGACTGGCGGCCAGACCGCTCAACGGCATGACAAGCTGAGCCCGAATCCGCACAATACCGCGACCACGACCTCGTCAAAGATCAACGGCAGGACAACGCCCATGGCATCTCCGGACTCATTCAAGCGCCCATCCAAGGGCTCTTTCAAGGTCTATGTCGACGGACAGGAAGGCACCACCGGCCTGCGGCTGTTCGACTATCTCCAGGCTCGCGACGACATCGAGCTGCTGCGCATCGACAGCGACAAGCGCAAGGACCCGGCCGAGCGGGCACGGCTGCTGAACGCCGCCGACGTCGCCTTCCTGTGCCTGCCGGACGCGGCCTCCCGCGAGGCAGCGGCGATGGTCGAGAATCCGGAGACCTGCCTGATCGATGCCAGCACGGCGTTCCGCACCGATCCCGACTGGGTCTACGGGCTGCCCGAACTGAGCGACGGCCAGCGGGAGCGGATTCGCGCCAGCAAGCGCATCGCCAATGTCGGCTGTCACGCCAGCGCGTTCATTCTGCTGGTACGTCCGCTGGTGGATGCCGGGTTGCTGCCGGCGGACTACCCGCTCTCCGCCTTCTCGCTGACCGGCTACAGCGGCGGCGGCAAGAAGATGATCGCGGACTACGAAGCCGCTATCGAAGAAAGATCCAGCAGCGAAGGCCGTCTCGACGCGCCGCGCCCCTATGCCATGGCGCTCGGCCACAAGCACCTGCCGGAAATGCAGCAGCACGGTCGCCTGGCCCGGCCGCCGGTGTTCTCGCCGATCGTCGGCCCCTTTCTGAAAGGCTTGATGGTCAACGTACCGCTGCAGCTTTCCCATCTGCCGGCCGGGGTGCGGGCGGAAGATCTGCTCGACGCCTATCGCGCCCATTACGCCGGCGAGCCGTTCGTCCAGGTCAGGCCTTTCGAGGAGATCGACAACCTGGACAACGGCTTCTTCGACGTTCGGGGCGCCAACGAGACCAACCGCGTCGACCTGTTCGTGTTCGGCAACGAAGAGCGGGTCTGCCTGGTATCGCGGCTCGACAACCTCGGCAAGGGTGCCGCCGGCTCCGCGGTGCAGAACATGAACGTTCACCTGGGCGTGGACGAGACGACGGGCTTGAGCGTCTGAGGTCCGAGATCCGAGGATCGAGGTCCGAGGTCTGAAACGAAAACCGCCGGTCCGGACTCGAGCAGGTCCGGCCCGCCGGTTCAGCGCCTCGCCGAAGTTGAGGACACCGCTTTAACGGCGCCGATACTTCTCCAGATAGGCGTGGATCGCCGCGATATCCTGCTCGCCGTATCCGGCGCTGACGGCATCGGACCAGAGATTGCGGATCTGCGCCAGCGATGGCAGCGCCTTGTCGTCGCCCGCTTCCAACGCCAGTCCTGCGTCCTTCAGCCCCCACTGCATCGCCATCTGCGGATCGAAGTCGCCGCTGTCGATCATGTCCAGCTTGAGCTTCATGTAGGGCGTGGCCAGCGGCCCGCCATCCAACACCTGCCACAGGTCGTCGCCCGCGACGCCGAGCGTGTCGGCAAGATGAGCGGTTTCGGCGATTCCCTGCATCATCGAGATCAGCCAGGCGTTGATGACGACCTTCATCCGTGCGCCCTGGCCGGCCTGGCCCAGCCAGTGGGTCTGCTTGCCCAGCACGTCGAAGATCGGCTCGACCACGGCGCCGGCACGCTCGCGATCACCGCTGGCGAGGATGGCGATCTTGCCCTGCTCCGCCGGCGCCTTGGTGCCGGAAACCGGCGCATCAATGAAGACGACGTCGTCACGCGCTTCGCCGGCCTCGGCGATCAGCCGGTCGGTCTCGGCCACGCCGAGGGTGCCCATCTGGATCAATGTCGCACCTGCGGGCATGGCGGCCAGCGCACCGCCGCCGCCCAGCAGTACGTCACGCGTCACGGCGAAATCCGGCAGCATCAGGACCATTGCCTGGGCGTGCGCGACGGCGTCGGCCGGCGACTCGGCCAGCCGCGCGCCCGCTTCGACCAGATCCGTAGCCTTGGCGGCAGAACGGTTCCAGACGGTGACATCGAAATCGGCTTTCAGCAGATTGGCCGCGAAGGCATGCCCCATGGCCCCCAGGCCCAGCACGGCGACGGAACGAGAATCGGACATCGGGTTGATCCTTGGAAAAATGTAGGCTCCTAACTATAGACGATACCGCCGTTGTTCAAGCGCGGGGCCGTTTCACTGCCATAGCGACAGTAGCGACCCGCCGACAGGGTCGGCGTCCGGCAGCGCGACAGCGGCAACCCGACGGCAGGCGGCCTCGATCTCGCCGGGATCGCCGCGCTCCACTTCCCATGACTGCCCCGGCGGATAGGCGCCCACCATGGTGAAATCCTCGCTGGCGTCGAGACAGGCGTGACCGACGCCCGCCGGCAGTACCAGCACGTCGCCGGCAGCGATATCGTGCTCGCTACCGTTGGGGCCACCGAGACGGATATGCGCGCGGCCGCGAAAGACGCCCAGCGCCTCGTGGGCGGTGGAGTGGAAATGATCGAAATCGTAGAGACCGTACCGCCACTGCGGCGGCCACTGGTTACGGTCGAACAGCGCTTCGAATCGCGCCGCCGGGTTCTCCTCGGAGCCATCGAGGATCTGGCGATAGAGCAGCACCGGCAGCGGCGAGTTGGGAAAGCCGCTGGCCGCATCCGGTTTTAGAACCCGCATCTCGGGTTGGGGCATCGTCATGGTTTCCTCCTCGATTCTCGATTCCAGGTTTCAAGCTCCAGGCTCGACACCTAGAACCTAGGCGATAGCCGCGGAATCGCCAGCCCCCTTCGCCGACATCGGCATGCGCGGGATCGCGCAGAGGCTCAGCGCGGCAAACAGCAGCATTGGCCAGAGCGCCAGGTTCGCGTCGGCGAACCGTTCCGCCAGCCAGCCGCCGATCATCGGCATGACGAAAGCCAGGCAGTAGCCGACGAAGGACATGCCGGCGGTCAGCGAGGCCACTGCGTCACCTCGCTCCAGGCACGGAGGCAGCGCCATGATCAGCGTGAGTTCGAGAGTGATGCCGAAGCCGGAAATCACCAGCGCGACCAGCGCCGGCCATCCCTCCAGCGCCAGAAAGGCAGCCAGACCCAGCACGCCGAGCGTGGCGAACAGCCCCAGCGGCCAGCGGCGGGAGACCCAGCGTCGCCCCCGCCACAGCATGGAGAGCGAGGCCGCCAGCGGGCTCGCGTTGTAGAGCAGCAACGCCAGCGCCAACAGATCCGCCTCCCCGCGGGCATCGAGAATGCTGCTCATGTAGGCGTTGGTTGCCATGAAAAGCCCCACCGAGGCTGCCAGCGGCACGCCCATCAGCCAGACACGGGCGGTGCGCAACGAGATCGAGCGGCGCGGCGCGTCTTCGGGTATCGCGGTTTCGTCAGGGCGCTGCGGACGCCGCCGCAGGCGCCACACCAGCAGCGCGACGATCACCAGTGCCGGCAGCGACCACAGCAGCATCGCCACCTGCCAGCTCCCCCCGGCCAGCGCCAGCACGACGGGCCGCGTGCCCCCGGCGCCGATCAGCTCGCCGACCGTCATGCCGTTGAGATAGACCGAACTGCCCAGGGCCAGATGGGCCGGTGTCCAGTCCCGCAGCAGCGCCGGTATCGTCACCTGCATGACCGCCAGCCCGAGCCCCATGACCACCGAGGCGCCGAACAGCAAGGGCGCGGAAAGCGTGATCCCGCGCGCGCCGGAGCCAATTGCCACGACCGCCAGCGCCAACGCCAGGGCGCGCAGCATGCCGATACGCCGGGCGAATCGCACCGCCAGCATCATGCTCAACGCCAGTACCACGTACGGCACTGTCGTCAGGGCGCCGACGGCGGCACTGCCCAACGACAGCGATTCGGCAATCTCCCCGGCCAGCGGCGGCGCGATCAAAATCGGCAACCGCATGTAGAGACCGACCAGCCACAGCAGCGTCAAGGCGCCCCAAGGCAGGTTCGAAGAAAAAATCGATGAGAGAAAAGAAGATTGCACACGCGAGCGCTGGGCCATGACGCCACCTGATGAACGAGCGCCGCCGCGAGGCTGGCGCCGTGAAATGAGCGCCACGACTAGCGCAATGAACAAGCGCTTGAAAATAACAGAACCGCGCCCTCCGTTCAGTCTTTCAGCCCGCTTCCGGCGACAGCCAGGCCGAGCGTCTCTCATGAGCGACGCACGGCACAAAGATCGCGCAAACGCGCCCGTCTAAAAAGCCCATATTGCAACGAAACGATGTGGTTAATTTACGACAATAATCACGCCATCCGAGATTTTTGGCCAACGGACGCCAGTAGAAGAAAAAACAATACGAAACTCGACCTCTCGATGCCGTTATTGGCATTCGTCATCGCCGATAAGTCACCGACTGGCGTTCTCCATATTAACGTCCTAATAATGAACGCATGCTTTATAAGCTGGCTTCCTTAATGCATCATTTCGCTCCAGCACGCGTGCTGACACGATCAACCTCGGGTCGACAGCCCGTTCTCTGGACGCCTCATCAACAGGATTTCGATCATGCCCGAAACGCAACGGCCGAACTATCGCAGTGCGCTGGTCGTCGTCACGACGATCTTTTTCATGTGGGGTTTCATCACCTGTCTCAACGATATTCTGATTCCTCACCTGAAAGCGGTCTTCTCGCTGAACTACACCCAGACCATGCTGATCCAGTTCACCTTCTTCGGTGCCTATTTCATCATGTCGCTGCCGATGGGCAAGGTGCTGGCCAAGGTCGGTTACAAGAACGCCATCAGTCTCGGACTTCTGATCGCCGCCATCGGCGCGGTGATGTTCTACCCTGCCGCCAGAGCGCCTTCCTATCCGCTGTTTCTGACCGCACTGTTCGTGCTGGCCAGCGGCGTCACCATGCTGCAGGTCGCCGCCAACCCCTACGTCAGCCTGCTAGGGCCGGAGGGCTCCGCTTCCAGCCGGCTCAATCTGGCGCAGGCGTTCAATTCGCTGGGCACGACGCTGGCCCCCTATTTCGGCGGGATGCTGATTTTGGGTGCGACGGTACTGGGCGCCAGCGAGCTGGCCGACATGTCTGCCGCTGACCGGATGGCCTACAAGGTCGAGCAGGCACAAAGCGTGCAGCTTCCTTATCTGCTGCTGGCTGCCGTGCTCGCGATCCTCGCGGTGGTGGTCTATCTGTGGAAGCTGCCCAACTTCAAGGAGCAGGCCAGCGACGACAGCCCGACCGAGAACGTCACCGCCGCCCAGGCCTTGCGTCATCCTCACGTGCTATTCGGCGTTATCGGCATCTTTGCCTATGTCGGCGCCGAGGTCTCCATCGGCAGCTTCATGATCAACTATCTGTCGCTGCCGGAAATCGGCAACATGAGTGAAAGCAGCGCGGCCAGCTATGTCGCCTACTACTGGGGCGGCGCCATGATTGGACGTTTCATCGGCTCGGTACTGATGCAGAGATTCCGTCCCAGCCTGCTGCTGGGCCTGTTCGCGATCGTCGCGGCGCTGCTGGTGCTGACCACCATGCTGACCTCTGGACACATCGCGATGTGGAGCATCGTCGCCATCGGGCTGTTCAACTCGATCATGTTCCCGACCATCTTCACGCTGGGGATCGCCAAGCTCGGCCCGCTGACCAGCAAGGCATCGAGCCTTTTGATCATGGCCATCGTCGGCGGTGCCATTCTCCCGGTCGCCCAGGGCGCGATCGCCGACACGGTCGGTATCCATCACGCCTTCGTGCTGCCGCTGATCTGCTACCTGTTCATCGCCTTCTACGGCTTCCGCGGCTCCCGGGTCATCAACCCGCACCCCTCGGTCCAGGCTGAAGCCAAGACCGCTTCGTAACGCTTCGGCAGTAAACCAGAAACGCCCCTCCATGGAGGGGCGTTTCTGGTCACTCAGTCTACCGACACGCTACTGCCGTCGGTATTTCCCGCTCAGCTTTCCGGATAATCGGTCGCTTCGCCTACCGCGCGCCACTCGCGAATTTCCGCCAGTGTCTCCTCAAGGTTTTCGATCACCTTGTCGACGCCCCAAGCGCCCAGCACCAGGTGGCGTGGCGGCTGGGGATGCGCCACCAGATCGATCATCGCCTGGGCGGCGCGCACCGGATCACCCGGCTGCTTGCCGCTATTGCCGCTGGTACCTTCCATACGCGCCTTGACCGTATCGGCGTAGTCGTCGATCCGGCTCGGCGTCTGCTGCAGGGAGCGGCCGGCCCAGTCGGTGCGAAACGGCCCCGGCTCGACACAGGTGACACGAATACCCAGCGGCTCGACCTCTGTCTTGAGCGAGTCGGACCATCCTTCCACCGCATGTTTGCTGGCGGCGTAATAGCCCGAACCCGGAAAGCCGATGAAGCCCGCCACCGAACTGATGTTGATGACGTGACCAGCGCGGCGTTCGCGCATGCCGGGCAATACCGCTCGCGTCATCGCGAACAGGCCAAAGACGTTGGCCTCGAACTGATCGCGAATGGCCGAATCCTCGCCCTCCTCGCAGGAAGCCTGATAACCGTAGCCGGCATTGTTGACCAGTACATCAATCCGCCCGAACTTGGCCTCGGCGGCATCGACGGCCTTGCGAATCTGCGCGTCGTCGGTGACATCCAATGCCTGCGCAAGTGCGCGATCTTCGACGCCTTCGACCAGATCGGCCACGCGCTCCCGGGAACGCGCCGTCACGATGACTTTCCCGCCCTGTTCGATAATCAGTTTCGCCAATTCGCGGCCGAAGCCGGTGGAACACCCGGTGATAAGCCACACGGGAGAATTGGGCATGGACATGAAACACCTCCTTTAGACACGACGCCGAAGAATGAAAACGCCACTGACAGAACGGCGTCGTCGATGAACGTGAATTCCCAGCGTAGACGATACCGCAGCGATTGGCGCCTGCGCGCTGCCATCCGCGCCGATGTCGAAGCATCAGCACGTTCCGCGACCTTAGTCGCAAGCACCTTGAAAGTCAGACAACTGAATCGGGATAATCGATTAGCGAGCAAAAAATAGACGCGTTATCGATTCGCCTGCTTTCTTAGACGCCGGACTCCACGCCCTGTCAGGGGCTTCCGGATCGATTTTCCTGCCCAGGTTGGATGCTCACTGCCTCGTCTACCCGCGTGGCCTTGGACGGTATCGCGTCAACGAAACGAACAAGGACAACCATTGCCTTTCACCCGCCGGACGGCCTCCACCATCGATAGCCGGGATGACGACGCATGACGCAGGTCGAGCAGTTCTTCGAGCGCTACGGCCCGCGCTACAAGCTCTGGGTCACGCTTACCGTCATGCTGGGCCTGGTAGCTCTGGGCATGTCGATCACCATCGTCAACGTGGCCATCCCTTACATCAAGGGGGCGTTCGGCATGAGCGACTCCCAGGTCCAGTGGCTTTCCACTGGATTTCTGGCGTCGACGACCGTATCGCTGCTGGTGGCGCCATGGCTGGTTGCCGCCGTCGGCCAACGAGCGACTTTCATCGGGTTGCTGCTGGCCTTCATCGCCGCCTCGATCCTGGGGGGATTGGGTCAGGGCATGGCCGCGCTGGTCGCTGCCAGGATCGTTCAAGGCGGCATGACCGGGCTGATCCGGCCGGTGGCGATGCAGGCGCTGTTCGCGGCCTATCCGCCCGAAGGTCGCGGCATGGCGACCGCCATGTACGGCATGTGTCTGGGTTTGCCGTTGACGCTGGCCACCGTAATCGGCGGCTGGCTGGTGGAGCATTTCACCTGGCGCTACGTCTTCTTCGTGACCCTGCCGATCTGCGCGGCGGCCATTGTGATGGGCTTCTTCTTCCTGCCATCGCGGGAACACAAAGGACCGCGCCCGCCGTTCGACTGGGCCGGTGTCGTGCTGCTGTTCGTCGCCGTCTTCTCGCTGCTGGCGGCGCTCTCCAACGGTCAACGCTGGGGCTGGTACGACCCGCGCGTGTCGGAACTGGTTCTGCTGGCCACGCTCTGCGGCGCCGGCTTCGTCGCCTGGCAGAACCGGATCTCTCATCCGCTTCTGGATCTCGCGATCTTCGGCCACCGCACCTTCGTCGTCGGCACGCTGGCGATGGGCCTGTTCGGCGGTACCTTCTACGGCATCATGTACCTGCTGCCCCAGTTCGTGCAGGCGGTGCTGCACTACAGTCCCATTACCGCAGGCAAGATATTCCTGCCCTCGACGCTGGTCCTCGCCGTGCTGGTACCCCTGGTCGGCTGGCTAAGCGACCGCTATCCACCGCACTGGATCACCCTGCCGGGGCTGGCCTGTGCGCTGCTCTCGGTGTGGTTGATGGCGCAGATGGACTGGAACACCTCGTTTTTCTATCTCGCCATGGCCATGGCCGTGCTATCGGTCGGCATGGCCGCGTTCCCGCCGCCGACGTTGTCCAACGCCATCGCGGGCTTGCCCGGCCATCTCACCGGCCATGGCTCGGGTGCGATCAACTTCGCTCTGCAACTGGGCGGCGCTCTGGGCACGGCAGGCCTGGTCATTCTTCTGGATCGACAGACCGCCTTTCACGGCCAATACCTGAACGCCGGCGTCAATGCCGACAACGCCATCGCTCGGCAGCAGTTGGGCCAGTTATCCGAACTGGTCGGCCGCCTGGGAGTGCCCGATACCCAGCAGCAGGCGATGGCCGGTTATCTGATGGGTCGCATCGAGTCGATCTGGGCCTCGATCCTCGCCTATCAGGATGGCTTCTGGATTCTGATCGGTAGCCTGTTTCTCGTCGTCGTGCCCTCGCTGTTGCTCAGCCGTTGGCGGGGCCTGCCTCGCACCTGATTCCGTTCACTCGATCATCGAAGGACCCGTTTGCGCCATGACCGCTGACTCAGCTCGACCCGCCAAGCGCCGCCTGCCACGCAGCGGCAAACTGTTGATACTCGCCATCGTCGTGGTGCTGTGTCTGATCTGGATCGGCCTGGCCATCGCCCATCGCCTGTCGCACGTCAGCGCCCAGGATGCGCGCGTGATGGCCGATCAGGTGACCGTCAGCAGCCGGTTGGGCGGCTGGGTAACGACGTTCGAGTTGACCGAGGGCGATACGCTGCATCGCGGTGATGCCGTGGCGACCCTCTACGACAAGCCGGATCAGCGCAAGCTTGAGGCGTTGACGGCCAACGTGGCCACGCAACAGGCGCGGCTGGATTACGAGAGAGCGCGGCTGTCGATGGCCGAGAAGCAGCTCAAAGGTGGCATGAACCTGACGCACCGCCAGCTCGAGGCCAGCAAGGCCGCCGAGAAGGCCTCTCAAGCACGGCTGACCCAGGCCGAGCGGGACTTCCGGCGTTCCGATACGCTGTATAAGAAGCACTCCGTTTCCGAACAGCGCCGTGATCAGGACTACTACGCTTACCAGGCAGCGCTCGCCGAACATGCCCAGGCCCAGCAGGAGGTTCAGGTCAGCCAGGCACTAGCCGACAATGCTCAGGTCGGCTTCATCAATGGCTCGCAGATGCCGCTGCCCAATCCGAACGTACTGCGCCAGCAGGTGCAGATTGCCCGCCAGGAGCTGGCCGAAGCCGAGGCGAAACTGGAGCAGGAGCAGCTTCGCATCGCCGATCTGCAGATCGACAGCCCGATCGACGGCGTGATCAACAAGACGCTGATCGATCAGGGCGAGTACGTCAGTGCCGGCCAGCCGATCCTGATGATGCACGACCCCTCGAAGCTGTGGGTGGAGGCCAACGTCAAGGAAACCGACATCGGCGCGCTACGCGTCGGCCAGCCCGTCGCTATCACCGTCGACGCCTTTCCCGATCAGACCTTCAGCGGTCATGTCGCCGTCATCGGTCGTGCCGCCACCAGCCAGTTCGCGCTGTTACCGGACCCCAACCCCTCAGGCAACTTCACCAAGATCACCCAGCGAATTCCCGTGCGCATCCGTTTCGACGATGGCCCCATCGATCTCATTGGCCCCGGCATGATGGTCGAGGTAGACATCGATATCAGCGGTGACGGCGAATCCCGGCCGACTTCTCGACCCGATACCGATTCGGCGAGCTGATCACGTCGAGACGTTGGGCTGGCCCCGCAGCGCCCGACAGTGGCGCTGCGCCGATTCCTCGATGACATGCTTGGCATCGATCAGAATTTCGCGACCCCAGAAAGCGGAGTAAGCGCTGTCGAACGCTATCGGCCTGAGACGCTGTGCAATGCTCTCGACCGTTCCCGCGTCCAGCGGAATGTTGTTGGGATAGGACCACATGAACGATGCCATGCGGTCCGGCGTGATCAGTAGCGTATCGCCGGTCAGTAGTATTTCGTGCTCGGGCCAGTGCAGCACGCTGGCACCGGGGAAATGACCGCCCAGTCGATATACGTCGATACCGGGCAGTATCTCGCGTGACTCCCCTTCCCAGAACTCGATGCGCGCATCCGGCACGGTGACCCAGTCACGATCCGCCGCGTGAACGTAAACGGGGCAGTCGAACGCCTGCCCCCACTCTGCCATGGTACTGAAGTAGTGTGGATGCGACAGCACGATGGCATCGAGCCCGCCGAGCCCTTCGATGATTTCGATGGTGGCCTCGTCGAGCAGCGTCAGGCAGTCCCACAGCACATTGCCGGCTGGCGTGCGCAACAAAAAGGCGCGCTGGCCGATGGCGAAATGGGGAACCGTGCCGATGGCGGTCAAGCCCGGCGCCATATGACGGAACAGGTTGCTGTGACCGGCCGCCAGCTCACTCGGCGTCGTCCACTGCTGCCCCTCGATGGGCACGTACTGGCGTTCGTCCTCGCAGATCGCGCAGTGCTCCGGCGGTGACTCGCTAGAAGGATATTGCACACCGCAGGTGGCGCAGATAAAACCGTGATTACGCATTTCGACCTCCTTGATGAAAGACGCTCCCTCGTCCCTGTTCAACGTGGCTGGAAGTGAACGGCACCCGCCGCTCGCCTCCGCGAATCAGATTCGGATGTCCGAAGGTCCGCGGATCTCGGCTTCGATACGCGTGCCGGTCTCTCGCTCTTCGTTGGAAAAGCCGTCGAAATTCGCCAGCTCGCCGAAATCGAGCTGCGTCAGCGTCTCGATACGTGCCACGCTGCGCTGGTAGGTCTTGTACTGCCCGAACATGAAGCCTAGCTGGTCCAGGTCATCGGCCTGTTCGATCATGTAGGCCGTGGCCGAGGGCCGCTCGTCCTCACCCATGAACGCCACCACTTTCCAGTAGGCTTCGGGGATCTGGACGCCGCGATATCGGCGGTCGCCTTCTCTAAACACCGGCCCGGTGAAGACGCTGATGCGCTGACGGTCCGCTCTGGCGTGCTCGAGCAGATAATCCTCCAGTCCCAGCCACGTCTGCTGATTGAAGCCAGCCATCTGCGGCGTGCAGTTGGTGAAGTGGAAGGTATCGGCATTGGCCTGCTCGGCGTCGCTGCCCCAGTTGGCCGAGGTCCGGCGCACCAGATGCCCGCGATCCAGTGGATTGCGGGCATAAAGCGATTCGCCAACTTGCCGATCTTCCGCCAGCCGCGGATCGAACCGCCAGTCGTCATTCTCTCGCGGCACGTCGACCAGCTCACGTCCGTCGAGATTGAGCGCAGTGAAAATCGCCAGCCTTCGCGAGCGAGACATCACGATGGAGAAGTGGGTGTAATCGAGGCTGCCTTCCTCGCTACCGGCCACTGGCGTTACATCCTCGAAGAGATCGCCCACGGGCGCTGGCAGGGGAACGACGATCTTGCTCAGAAAGTTTTTGTCGTAGCCCTGACGATTAGCCAATTCCTCGAGGGATGTCGCCTGCGCTCGCGGGTGGTCAAATGCCGCCGTCGGCGTGAAAGGTCGCTTATCGACCAGCCGACGCATGTCGCGCAACCGGGGACGATCATTGACTTGGCTCATTCGGGTTCTCCTGGCCAACCACAATTCATCGGGCATTGCCGTCAGCCTGTCAGCGGATCGTTACCACACGCTGACAGGCCCGGGGAACATGACCTACTTCCAGAAATTGCTCTTCATCAGATCGACCACATCGCTCATGCGACCGTTGAGCACCGCCTTGCCCGAGTAGAGCGCGGTGGAGGTCACCTGCCCCGGCTCGACCTTGGGCGGCATCACCAGCTCCATGCGATTGACCTTGACATCGAGAATCGCCGGCCCCGGATGGGCCAGCCATTCGGCAATGGCGTGCTTGAGTTCGTGCTCCTGCTCGACCCGCCGACCCCACAGACCGATGGAGTGAGCCAGCAGCCCGAAGTCCGGATTCTCCAGATCGGTGTAGCTGTCGAGCAGGCCGTCGACCTTCTGCTCCAGCTCGACGAAGCCCAGCGAGCTGTTATTGAAGACGACGATCTTGAGCGGAATCTTCTCCTGCTTCAGCGTCAGCAGATCGCCCATCAGCATGGTCATGCCGCCATCGCCGCACATGGCGATGACCTGACGCCCGGGGAACGCCTTCTGTATGCCGATCGCCTGGGGATAGGCATTGGCCATGGTGCCGTGGACGAGGCTCGACAGCGTGCGGCGCTTCCCGTTGGTACGAATGTGCCGAAGCATCCAAACCATCGGGCTGCCGGCATCGGCGGTGAAGATGGCATCGTCGTGGGCGGCTTCGTCGAGCGCCAGCGTCAGTTCCTGCGGATGGATCAGCCCGTCGTCGCTGGACTCGTGCGCATCGCGCTCCAGTGCCTTGTGATAGCTCTTGCGGCACCGCTCCAGCCATTTCGTGTCGCTATGCTCGTCGACGATCTGGGCGAGCGCAGCACAGGTATCGCGCACGCTGCCGAGCAGGCCGACGTCGACGGGATGTCGCTTGCCGATCTGCTGCGGATCGATATCGACCTGAATGATCGTCGCTTTCTCCGGGTAGAACTGGGTCCAGGCGAAGCTGCAGCCCAGCAGCAGCAAGGTGTCGCACTCGGCAACGGCATGGTAACCGCCGGCCAGCCCGAAGACGCCGGTCATGCCGACCTCGAACGGGTTGTCTGGCTCGATGAAATCCTTGGCCCTCGAGGTCCACGCCACGGGCGCCTTCAGCTTGGCCGCCAGCGCCATCACCTCATTGCGCGCGTGCTGACAGCCGGAGCCCGCGAAAATGGATATCTTGCCGCCGGCGTTGAGCGCCTTGATGGCCGGCACCAGTTCCTCGGCGCTCGGACGAGCGATCGGATCGAAACGATGCACCCGATAGGGCAGATCCTGGCTCGGTTTCTGCGTGAACAGGTCCCCATGCACGATCAGCACCGCCACGCCGTTCTTCGACAACGCCGCCTGTGCTGCCAACGCTGTCATCCTACGCGCCTGGTCGGGGTTGATGATCGTCTCGCAGAAGACGCTGTACTGCTCGTAGATCGGCTTGGGGTCGACATCCTGCGGGAAGCCGATGCCGGTATCGGCGGTGCCGACCTGAGAAGCGATCAACACTACCGGCGAACCGCTGCGATGGGCTTCGAACAGCCCGTTGACGAAGTGCAGCGTGCCCGGACCGCAGGTACCGGCGCACAGCGCCAGCTCCCGGGTCATGTAGGCTTCGCCACCGGCGGCGAAACCGCCGACCTCCTCGTGGCGAACATGCACCCATTCGAGATCGCTGCGCCGGATCGCGTCGGTAAAATGATTGATGGTGTCGCCAACCACGCCATAGCAGCGCTTGGCGCCGGCTTCGGCCAGGGTTTCGACGATGATCTCGGCAACATTCTGATGGCTCATGATGCGACTCCTTTCGCGGCAACGAAAGCCAGCAGCGCCATACTCACGGTTCGGTGCATGGTCTCCGGCAGTCGATGCCATAGCGGCCCGATGAACTGGGGATGAAAGACAACTGAACGACGACTCACTCTCGCGGCGCTCTCCTCAAGCGTAGCTGGCCGCTCGGATTTTACCGTCCGATCGAATTGACAGGCGGATCGAGTTTGCCAATCGAGTGCATCCGTCGCTCAAAGAGCCATCGAAGGCCTCCAGCGGTTTCTCGTCACCAGAGTCGTAGCGGACCCAGAGTCGTAGCGGACATTGCCACGCGCCTGGTCTGATCACGCACTACGTACAGGGCTCCATCGTTCCCGCGCTTGAAGGCAGGCACGATACCTATCGAGCCATGAGGGAACAGGCGACGGCGACCTTGCGACATCCTCGCATGGCCGGACGGGACAACCTGGGTTACAGGGCTCAATGAATACAGAGCGAAGAACGCGTCGATATGCAGATCGACACGATGCAGACCGCCATGACCTTCGATGGCAAACGCAGGATATGGGCCGGATTCATCCCGCTTCGAGATATTCGTCAGTGACGGAGCGCCTTTTGCCCTGTGCCATCAGTGGCGCCTGACGACCAGGGCAACAAACGCAAAATCCCCGATCGAATCATTCGACCGGGGATTCCTTGGCACGAACTCTCTACTCGAGGTGGCGATGCCTGTTCGGGTCAGTGGTGTGACTTCGCCACGGGATGGCGCGGCTTCACGGAATACCGGCGTTTACGCCACGGCCTGTGCTCAGTCAAAGGTGACGATCTCGACCCAGTTGGCGTTTTTGCCGGTTGGCGCTTCGTCGACCCGGGTCAGCTCTCCTGTCTGCGGTGCAATTCGGTAGAGGCCCACCTCATCGTCGAGCTGTCCTGAGACGACCATGAAGCGCCCGCTCGGGTCGATGTTGAAACCGCGCGGCTGTTTCTCTACCTCGGTGGTGCGCAGGAACGTCAATTTGCCGCTATCCGGATCAGCCTCGAAGGCACTGATGCGGCTGCGCGTACGCTCGCTGATATAGACGAAGCGGCCGTCCGGCGTCGTGTGGATGTCCGCCGCCCAGATACGTGGCGTGTCGTCACCGGCGGGAATGTCCTCGCGGGCCATGCCGCGAATCAGCTTCGAGGACGCTGGAACGCCCGTTGCCGTGCCCAGTGCGGTGAGCTGACCGCTCTGCTCGTCGTAGGCGTAAGTCGTGACTGCACCGGAAAATTCCCCCAATACATAGACGAAGCGTCCATCGGGCGAGAACACGAAGTGACGCGGCCCGGTCTGAGACGGGGTCGACACCGCGGCCGACGACAACGGGGACAGCTTTCCGCTTGCGCCATCGAAGCGGTACTGCACGAGCTGGTCCTCGCCCAGGTTGGTGGCGTAGGCGAAACGACCGTCAGGCGAGGCGTGCATGGCGTGCGCGCGCTGGCCCGTCGGCAGCGTCGCCTGAGCATCACCGATCACGCCCTGTGCATCGACAGGACTGACGCTGAGCAGATCATCGCTATAGGAGGCGGCAAACAGGTAGCGACCGCTGGGGTCGACGTCCACGTTCGCCATGCTGGCCGGCAGAGAACCCGCGCCCTGACGGCTCAACTCGCCGTTGGTGGGGTCGAGACGAAAGCTCACTACCTGGGGAGGTTCATTGCGCAGCGTCGCATAGAGATGAAGATGATCGGGACTCAACGCCAACGGCATGACCTCGCCACCTGTCGGTGTCTTCGCCAGCGGCTCCAGCGCTCCCCGGTCGCGATCCAGGGAGTAGCTGGAGATGACGCCATCGCCCGCGTTCGAGACATAGACGTAAGTCGCCGCCTGAGCGGCAACCCCATGCAGCGTCAAACAAAATCCGGCAGTTAGTGCAGCGAGCGTCGTCCGAGTCATTGGGTTCCATCCGTTCGGGTTGAATGTTTCGTCTATTCATTCAAGCTCAATTGTCATACAAACCCTATGCCCCTTTGGTTGAGACAAGCGAGTCGAGCCAACTTGCAATCGTGTCGCTACAACTTCTGCGCGGGATCGGGCACGCGCGGAAACCGCGGCGGATGGGCTTTCATGTAGGCGTGACAGGCTCGCAGGACGCGGACATCATCGTGCTTGCCACCGGCGAGCTGGAACCCCACCGGCAGGCCGGATTCGGTGAAACCGCAGGGAACGGACGCCGCCGGCTGCTGGCTCAGGTTGAACGGATAGGAGAATGGCGCCCACTCTTCCCAGTCGCGCATGCCGCTGCCGGGCGGGACTTCGTGACCCGCCTCGAACGGCTCGATCGGTACGGTCGGCGTCATCAACAGATGATAATCCTGATTGAAGCGCTCCAGGCCCTCGGTGAAATTGGCTCGGCGACCCAGCGCCTGGAACAGGTCGAGCGCGCTCCACTGCTGCGCGGTACGCGCATTGGCAACGAGGCCCGGATCGAGCTGTTCGCGCTGCCGGTCGCTGCATTTCGACCAGAAATCCAGCGACGCGGTAAACCAGAGCTTCTGGAAGATATCGATCGGCGACTCGAACCCCGGGTGAATCTCCTCGACCTCGGCGCCAAGCTGCTCGAGATTGCGAGCCGCTTCGCGCACGCGAGCGGCGACCTGGTCATCGACCTCGGCATAGCCCAAGGTCGGCGAGTAGGCGATGCGCAGCCCGCGCAGATCCTTGCCGAGATCGGCCCCCCAATCCTTCGGCTGGCCCCGCGTGGCGTAAGGGTCACGATAGTCGTAGCGCCCGATCACGTTGAGCATGCGTACCGCGTCCTCGACGCTGCGGGTCAACGGGCCGATATGAGAGAGCGAAGGTTCTGTCGCCGGCGGCCATTGTGGTGTCCAGCCGTAGGTGGGCTTGAAGCCGAAGACGCCGGTGAACGCGGCGGGAATGCGGATCGAGCCGCCGGAGTCGCCCCCCTGATGCAGCACGCCCATGTTGAGCGCGGCAGCGGCAGCGGCCCCGCCGGAAGACCCGCCCGGCGTCAGGCGCGTATCCCAGGGATTGTAGCTGGCACCGAACACCCGATTGTCGGTCACCGCTTTCCAGCCGAATTCCGGCGTATTGGTCTTGCCGAGAATCACCGCCCCGGCTTCGCGAAGCATTCGGGCCGGCGGGCAGTCCTCCTCGCACGGCGCTTCAGACGTGGTCAGCGAACCGCCGCGCGCCGGCATGCCGGCCACCTCGGCCAGATCCTTCATCGATACGGGAATGCCATCGATGGCGCTCAACGGCTTGCCCTGCCCCCAGCGCCTTGCCGACGCCTTGGCGGCCTTTTCGGCCCCCTCGCGGTCGACATGAACGTAGGCGTTCACGGCGTCGTTGAAGCGGTCGATGCGATCGAGCGCCGCCCGCGTCGCCTCCAGCGGCGAGGCCTCGCCGGACCGATAGAGTTGCTCCAGCTTTCCCGCGTCCAGATTGCCAAGGTCAGTGTCGCTCACGATTCCTCCACGTCCTGTGGTACGAGTTTCATGTCACCAAGGTTAGTCGGCGTTCTGAAAAGCGCGCAACGTCGCTACCGGAAGGATGTGATGACTTTCAGCACCTCAGAAATCGTGCTCGGCCTCGGACGGAGAGGACGAGGTGGCGTTCATGCGCTGCAGGTGCAGGCGCCGAAGCAGGCGGATGACCGGACGAATCAGCATCTCGATACTGCCGATCACGAACAGCCAGGTACCGGCATACGTCAGGGAGTCGTAGAAGAAGAAAATGCTGCCGATCACGAACCAGATGCCGATCAGAATATCGTTGACGATGCTCACGACTTCATAGCGCTGGCGAATGACCAGCTCATCCCGGCCGAAGTGAAGAGTCAGTGGTTCATTGGCGCTGTTTGAATGGGCGTCACGCTGTCGTGTCCTCTCGTTCATGTCACTTTCGCTCCCTTCGAGATTGATCACGACATTCTGGTTCAGCCCACCGTGCTCCGCAAAGGCAGCGCCCGGCTCGAAGCGGATTCACTGGCTCCCGTGCGGATTGTCTTCCATGATGAAGTCGAACGAGACGACCTGCTCCGGCAACCGACATGAAGAGGTGAAAGTCCGTGTCCCATTCGATGCAAGCGCAGTACGAGCAGACGCCAGCGGCCGACAACACCACGATGTTCGTCTTCGGTGCCGGCGGCGATCTGGTGAAACGGCTGCTGATTCCTTCGCTCTACAATCTGGACCGGGATCAGCTGATCGATCCCAACATGCGGATCGTCGGCGTCGATCTCGCCGAGCATGACGACGCGGGATTTCGCGCCCATCTCAAGCAGTTCATTGCCGACAAGGCCGCCGATCACCACTCGGAAGGCCGCGGCAGCGCACTGGACGAATCGCGCTGGCGCGAATTCGAGCAGCGGCTCCATTATCTGCAGGGCGACTTCACCGACGAGGCGATTTACCGCCAGATCGAGGACGCGATTGCGTCATCCGACAGCGGCAATGCAATCTTCTATTGCGCGACCGCATCCCGCTTCTTTGGCGAGATTGCAAGGCAATTGGGTCAGGCCGGATTACTGACGGAGCAAGGCGGGAACTATCGCCGGGTCATCGTCGAAAAGCCGTTCGGCCATGATCTCGAGTCAGCCCGGGAATTGAATGCCGAATTGCTCAAGGTCATGCGGGAAGATCAGATCTACCGGATCGACCATTTCCTCGGCAAGGAGACGGTTCAGAACATCCTCGTCGCCCGTTTCGCCAACGTGCTGTTCGAGCCGTTCTGGAACAACCACTACATCGATCACATCCAGATCACCGCCGCGGAAACGGTCGGCGTCGAGGAGCGGGCCGCCTTCTACGACAAGGCCGGGGCCATGCGCGACATGGTGCCCAATCACCTGTTCCAGCTACTCGCCATGGTCGCCATCGAGCCGCCAGCCGCGTTTGGCGCGGATGCCCTGCGCAGCGAAAAATCGAAGGTGCTGGGCGCCATTCGCCCCTGGACGACGGATGAGGCCGCCCACAACTCGGCGCGCGGACGCTACGAGTCAGGCACGCTCGGCGACCGCCAGGTGCCCGGTTATCTCGAGGAGAAAGGCGTCGACGCCGATAGCCAGACCGAAACCTTCGTCGCCATGAAAGTGATGGTCGACAACTGGCGCTGGATCGGCGTGCCGTTCTATCTGCGTACCGGCAAGCGCATGAGCGCGCGGGACACCGAAATCGCGATCTGCTTCAAGCCAGCGCCCTACGCGCAGTTTCGCAACACCGACGTGGAGCGGATGGCCTCCAACTGGCTGATCATCCAGATCCAGCCCAACGAAGGCATGTGGTTCGACTTCCAGGCCAAACGGCCCGGCCCCGAGCTGGAAATGGACACCGTCAAGATGGGCTTTGCCTACAAGGACTTCTTCGACCTGCCTGCCGTCACCGGCTACGAGACGTTGATCTACGACTGCCTGACCGGAGACCAGATGCTGTTCCAGCGCGCCGACACCATCGAGAACGGCTGGCGAGCCGTGCAGCCGTTTCTGGAAGCCTGGTCCCGCGAAGCGGAGTCCGGCAGGTCCGGGATCGAAGGCTACTCCGCCGGCACCGACGGCCCCACCGGCGCCCATGAACTGATCCAGCGTGACGGCCGCCTGTGGCACAAGGTCGGCGAACCCACCGGCCCCGGCGTGGCGCCGGTACCGAAACGTGGCGAGAAGTCGCCTTCATGAGATTCGGCGCTCGGCGAGACCGCCGAGCGCTTCATACGTCTTTCGAACGTCTCACGACACCAGCCGGCCCAGTGCGAATCCGGCGATGGCGGTGTCCTGCACGCCGGTACCGGTGAGATCGCAGACGGTGATCTGCGAATCCGTCGCGCGCAGACTCTTGCCGGACGCGATCACCTTGCCCAGCTCGTTGACAGTGAACGGCGGCTGGTGGCCGGCGTAGGCCTTGAGCTCACCGTTGCTCTCGCTCTGGGTGCGGGTATCGGCGACGAAATGATCGGCCCGCTCCAGCACCGAACTATCGAGTTCGCGCTTCTCCGGGCTATCGGAGCCCATGGCGGTGACATGGACGCCCGCGCGCAGATGCTCGCCGCTCAACAGGGGCTCCCGCGACGGCGTGGTAGTGACGATGATGTCCGCCTCGCGGCAGGCGTCGGCGATATCGGTATGCACCGCCACGGTCAGCCCGTACGTTTCCTGCATCCGTGCCGCGTAGGCTTCGGCCTTCTTCACGTCCCGCGCCCAGACATCCAGCGTGTCGATGTCTCGTACCAGCTTGAGCGCGGCGACCTGCAGTTCCGCCTGCAACCCGGCCCCCAGCACGGTGACGCGCTTGCTGTCGGCGCGGGAAAGATGCTTCGCGGCGATGGCCCCGGCCAGCGCGGTGCGAATATCGGTGAGATAGCCTTCGTCGAACAGCACCGCCTCGACCAGCCCGGTCTTCGCCGAGAACACAATCATCAGGCCGTTGAGGCTCGGCAGCCCCAGTTTCGGATTGTCGAAGAAGCCCGGGCTGACCTTGATCGCGAAGCGCGAGTTGCCCTTGATATGTGCAGTCTTGACGTCGACCTCGCCGTTGGCCTCCTCGATTGCCATCGACAGAATTGGCGGCTGGACGACATTGCCCTCGCCCAGCGCGCGAAAGCCGGCTTCGACGGCTTCAAGAGCGGCATGATCGAGCGTGACGACGTTCTGAATCTGTTCGCGGTTGTAGAGTTCCATCGCAGTGACTCCTGATTCCATTCGTTCGAATTCGTTTGTTGTCCGGACCTTCAGCGTTCCGGATAGTCGATCAGTGTCCTCGCCCGCATCAACGTCTCGGCATCCACACCATTGCCCGAGACGATTAGCGCCACCTTTTCGCCACGGATATCGATGGCGTGCTCCTCGATCGCGGCGAGCCCGACCACCGCAGCGCCTTCGACCAGCATCTTCTCCTGCTCGAAGAAATGAAGCATGGCGCGGGCAATGGCCGCTTCCGAGACCTGGTGGTGATCGTCCATCACCTCGCGGACCAGCTCGAAGGTGCAGCGGTTGTCGAGACCGATCCCGCCACCGAGCGAGTCCGCCAGCGATGCTTCCTCCTCGACCTCGACGGGCTTGCCGGCGGCCAGGCTCTCGATCATAGCCGCGCCCTCGAGCATGCTCACGCCGGTGACTCGTACCTTAGGGTTGATCCCCTTCACCGCGCGACCGATGCCGCCCAGCAGACCGCCGCCGGAGAGTCCGATCAGCACCCGGTCCAATTCGGGAAGATCTTCCATCAACTCGAGCCCGATGGTGCCCTGGCCAGCCGCGATCAACGGATCGTCGAAGGGCTCGATCAGCGCCATGCCCTCCTCGCTCACCAGCCGTCGTGCCTCGACGAAAGCATCGTCCTGGGAACGGCCGATCACGCGGGCTTCGGCACCCAGCGCCTCGATGGCGGCCACCTTGTTGGCCGGCACCAGTTCGGAGACGCAGATGATCGCGCGGGCACCGAGACGCTTCGCGGCCCACGCCACCGCGCGACCGTGATTGCCGGTGGAGGCCGTGGTCACGCCGCGCTCGAGCTGCGCGGGCGACAGCGACGCGATATTGTTGAGCGCGCCCCTGAGCTTGAACGCCCCGCTCGGCTGTAGCGTCTCGAGTTTCAGATAGACTTCGGCATCGAATCTCGCCGACAGGCTCTGGGAGAGAATCAGCGGCGTGCGCATTGCCTGGCCGGCGATGCGGCTTCGGGCCAGGTAGATGTCATGAAGCGTGACGGGGTCGGACATCGTTGGGGAATCCCGGTTGGTAAGACAAGTGCGGCAGAGTGGATCTCTCCACCCTGCCGCAGGCTTGTCGTGTCATCAAGATGATATGGCTATGGCAAGACGATGTGGCTATGGCAAGACGATGTGGCGATGGCTTCGACTTAGCCCTTGAGATCACCGCTTCGCGCCAGCTCGTCGGTCACCTTGTCGATGGCACGCTTGGCGCGGGCGATCACTTCGTCGACCTGGCCGCGGTCGATCACCAGCGGCGGCGCGAAGCCGAGGATGTCGCCGTTGGGCATGGCGCGAGCGATCAGGTTCTCTTCCAGCGCTGCGGCGGCAACGCGCGCGCCGACCTTGAGCGACGGCTCGAACGGCGTGTACTCGCCCTTGGTGGGCGCGAATTCCAGCGCGGCCATCAGCCCTTCGCCGCGGACATCACCGACCAGCGGATGCTCGCCGAAGGTCTTCTTGAGTTGGGCGTTGAAGTAGGCACCGGTTTCGGCGGCGTTGCCCACCAGATTCTCGCGTTCGATGATGTCCAGGTTGGCCATCGCGGCGGCGGCGCCCAGCGGGTGGCCGGAGTAGGTCCAGCCGTGGCCGATCGGGCCGTATTCGCCGGTGCCGTCTTCCAGCGCTTTCCATACTCTTTCGCCGACGATCACGCCGGAAAGCGGCTGGTAGGCGCTGGTCAGCCCCTTGGCGATGGTCACCAGATCCGGCTGAATGCCGTAGTGCTGGAAGCCGAATTCGCTGCCCAGACGGCCGAAGCCACTGACCACTTCATCACAGATCAGCAGGATGTCGTGGCGCTTGAGCACGGCCTGAATCTCGTCCCAGTAGCCTTCCGGCGGCGGAATGATGCCACCGGTTCCCAGCACCGGCTCGCCGATGAAGGCGCCGATGGTGTCCGGCCCTTCGCGCTGGATCATCGCTTCGAGCTGCTCGGCGCAGTAGGCGGAGAATTCGCGCTCGCTCATGTCGCCGCGCTCGCGCCGATAGTAATAAGGCGCCTTGGTATGCAGCACACCGTCGATCGGCAGATCGAAATGCTGGTGAAACGCCGGCAGGCCGGTGAGCGAACCGGCAGCGATGCTGGAGCCGTGATAGCCACGCTGGCGCGCGATGATCTTTTTCTTCTTCGGCTGGCCGATGACGTTGTGGTAGTAGCGAACCAGCTTGATCTGAGTCTCGTTGGCGTCGCTGCCGGAGAGGCCGTAGTAGACCTTGTTCAAGCCGTTGCCGGCGAGCTTGGCAATGCGCTCTGAGAGCGCGATCAGCGGCTCGTTGGAGTGGCCGACATAGGTGTGGTAGTACGCCAGTTCCTTGGCCTGGGCGTAGATCGCCTCGGCGATCTCGGTGCGCCCGTAGCCGATGTTGACGCAATAGAGCCCGGCGAAGGCATCGATCATCTCGCGGCCATCGCGATCGACGATGGAGATTCCCTTGCCACCGGTGATGACGCGCCCCGGCGCATCGCCCTGAGCGTAATCGCGCAGATGGGTGGACGCATGGAAAACGTGGCGGCGATCGTTTTCGATCAGAGCACGAGTGTCGGTCATAACCTTTCCTTAACCAGAACGAAACGCCGCCATCTGTCTGGACGGCGTTTCAGGGGCGGGCGCAGCGATCGGAGCGATCCTTGTGTAATACCCGCTTGTAGAATGTTATCTCTGGACCGGCCAGCGACGTCCAGCCGGTCATCATCAACGTCAGCGACGCGTGGGCGCGACACCGTCAGGCACCACGCCGCCGTTCACGAGACAGCGCGTAAGCGCTAGGCGAGCGGGCGAAGCGCAAGGCGCACGACACGCAGAAGCCGGAGCCTATGGGTTATAGGTGAGGACTTCGAGTATCGGGCAACGCGGCGATTCGCTCGCGCAGTCAGCGATTCCGCGCTGGCTCAAGAAGAGCTGGCCGACGGCATATTGCCCAGACAGTAATACTTCGTATCGAGATACTCGTCGAGCCCCGCCGCACCGCCCTCACGGCCGAGGCCGGACTGCTTGACGCCGCCGAACGGAATCGGCGCGCCGGTCATCTTGACGCTGTTGACGCTGACCATGCCGTACTCGAGTCCGCGCATCAGCTTCCAGATCCGGCGCACGTCATGGGTGTAGACATAGGCGGCCAGCCCGTACTCGGTATCGTTGGCGAGCCGGATGACTTCGTCGTCATCGCCGAACGCACAGACGCCTGCGACCGGCGAGAAGGTCTCCTCGCGGAACACGCGCATCTCCGGCGTGATGTCGGCCAGCAGCGTCGGCATGAAGAAGTTCTCGCCGGGGGCCTGGCCTGCGCCGCCCAGTTGACGCGCACCCTTGCTGATACCGTCCTCGACGATGCCCTTGGCCATGTCCACCGCCCGCTTGTGGATCAGTGGCCCGATATCGTTCTCCTCGAGACCGTTGCCGACTTTCAGTGCCTCCATGTGCGCCACGAATCGCTCGATGAAGGCGTCGTAGATGCCACGTTGAACGAAGATGCGGTTGGCGGCGAGACAATCCTGGCCGGCGGTCTGAAACTTGGCGGCGACCGCTTCCTTCGCCGCGGCGTCCGGGTCCATGTCGTCGCAGACGATGAACGGCGCATTGCCGCCCAGCTCCAGCGACATGCGCTTGACGCTGGACGAGCTCTGGCGCATCAGCAGCTTGCCGACGCGGGTCGAGCCGGTGAACGAGATGTTGCGGATGCGGTTGTCGTTGCACAGCACTTCGGACACGGTCGCCGGATCGCCGGTGACGACGTTGAACACGCCCGCCGGGATCCCGGCCCGTTCGGCCAGCTCGGCCAGTGCCAGCGCGGAGTATGGCGTCTCGTTGGCCGGCTTGACGATGACCGGGCAGCCCGCCGCCAGCGCGGCACCGGCCTTGCGGGTGATCATCGCCAGCGGGAAGTTCCACGGCGTGAACATCGCGGAGACGCCCACCGGCTCCTTGATCGTGCCCAGCGCCGCGTTGGGGATATGGCTGGGAATGGTCACGCCGTAGGCGCGCTTGGCCTCCTCGGCGAACCACTGAATGAAGCTGGCGCCGTAATCCACTTCACCGCGGGCATCGGCGAGCGGCTTGCCCTGTTCGCGGGTCATCAGCAGCGCCAGGTCCTCCTTGTGTTCGTGCAGCAGGCGATACCAGGCGTTGAGCTTCTCGGCCCGCTCGTGGACGTTGATCGCCCGCCATTCGGCGAAGGCGTTCTCGGCCGCCGTCACCGTGTCGGTGATCTGTGCCGCTTCGAGCAGGGCGCAATGGCCCAGGGTTTCTCCGGTGGCGGGATCGACGACCGCTTCCTCGCGGCCCTCGCTACCGTGGGTCCATTTGCCATCGACGTAGGCATACTGGCGGAAAAGCCGGGGATCGTTGAGTTTCATATCGCCTCCTGCTGGCTCTGGACAAAAAAGGCTATCGGCGGTGGGGCAGAACAAGTGGCCTATCCTGCGAGTACGATCATGGTATCGATTCGGCGACGCGGAATTTTTTTGTCTCGACTGATCAGCGGCACGCTTTCTTTCGAAAGCTCGGTCAGGAGTTGCGGTTTTTTTGGTATCCGAGCATAGCGCCCGAAAACCTCGTCATTTGACAGTTGATGAGTCTCAGATGAGATTAAAGAGCGCGTTTCAAGCTCAGTGCATAGTGGATATCGACCCGGCGCTCGTATCGTGTTACCAGCTCTCTGGAACCACTCAGCCACTTGAAGGTACGATCGCCCAGCGATGACGCCCGAGCCGTCGGCTGCCTTGAAGTGACCCCCTCCAGAACTGCACAGGGTATAGTGCAGCCAAGGAGGACAGGATGAGCGACGACAACCCCATCAAGCGATGGACCGCGAAGCGCAAGGCCACCGTGGTCATGGATATCTTCAAGGGCAAGACCACGGCTGCTGAGGTGGCTCGCCAGTACGATCTCACTGTCTCCGAGGTCGAGGGCTGGATCGATGAAGCCCAGCGCAGCATGGAAAACGGGTTCAAGGCCCGCCCCAAGGACATCCGTGAGCAGTACGAGTCCGAGCTCCGAGAGACCAAGGAGGCACTGGGCGAAGCCCATCTGCAGATCTATGTGTCGGGTCCCGTGTGATTAACCACCCGCTTGGTAAATAAGTCAGGCCGTTTAGTCTGCCATTCTTTCATCATCGCAATGGGTGATTGATGGTGCAGTGC